>CAYQXT010000028.1:0-16699 GCA_964421365.1 uncultured Bacteroidaceae bacterium | reverse complement strand
GATGTCCTGTATTTATAGCGCCAGCGATGGATTTAGACATGTTTCAGCATCCTTCTACCCAAAAGAATATAGAAACGCTCAAATCTTATGGCAACTATATAATTGAGCCAGCAAGTGGTGAATTAGCTAGCGGATTACAGGGAAAGGGCAGAATGGAAGAGCCTGAAAGAATATTTACAGAAGTGGCAAATTTTTTTCAAAAAAAAAAAAACTTTTAGGTAAACATTTCCTACTTACCGCAGGCCCAACTTACGAAAAAATAGATCCGGTACGCTTTATCGGTAATTTTTCATCGGGGAAAATGGGATATGCCATTGCAGAAGCCCTGGCAGAGCAAGGCGCAAAAGTAAGTTTGATAAGTGGTCCAACTAATCTGTTTATAGACAATCCTCTTGTTGAGCGAATTAATGTAATAGAAGCGCAAGAGATGTACAAAAAGGCTAAACAAATTTTTCCAACAACCAATGGAGCTATCATGGCTGCTGCAGTAGCTGATTTCACTCCTATAAAAAAAGCAGCACAAAAAATAAAACGAGGTAAAGAAAACTGGACTATTGAACTACGTCCAAATCCTGATATTGCCGCTTCTTTGGGCGAGATAAAAACCAAGAATCAGATTCTTGTGGGTTTTGCTCTCGAAACCAACAACGAAACTTCCAATGCCACAAAAAAACTAAAAAAGAAAAATTTAGATTTTATCGTTCTGAATTCTTTGCGTGATAAAGGAGCAGGATTTGGTATTGATACCAATAAAATTATGATTTTAGAAAACTCGGGCAAACAAATTAATTTCAAACTTAAATCAAAAAGAGAAGTAGCACAAGACATTGTAAATCATTTAATTACTATTACAAATAAATAATTACTAATTCCGTTCAACAATCAATAGTACGCTGATTTTTATAATTTTCATGATTTTCGCGGCTAGAAGGAGAAAAGAACGCTGAATTTTTGAATAAATTACAGATAATCTTAACTAATCATAATAATCTTAAGCAATCTGCGTATAATTTTTGTATTTTTAAAAAATTTTTCACTATATGCACTCAAAATATCTTTCAATGTACAAAAAACTATGTTATCTATGTGTTAATCATAAAATATAAACAGATGAAATTAAAACTCCAGCTTTTACTCATAGCCTTCTTAAGTGTTGTAATCACTGGCCAAGCACAGGAACTACGTTGTCAAATTCAAGTTGTACACCAGAAAGTTACCGGCTCAAGTGAGCAACTTTTCCAAAATATGCAGCGCGATATTTACGAGTATATGAATAGCACTCATTGGACAAAAAATATATTTGGTAACAATGAAAAAATAGAGTGTTCTATACTCATCAACATAATAAAACAACCGGCAAGTGATAAATTTATTGCCACTTTACAGGTTCAATCGCGCCGTCCGGTATATAATGCTAGCTACACTACCGTAATGCTCAACTACAAAGAAAAAGAGAATAACTTTATTTTTAATTATGAAGAAGGAACACCACTGCAATTTAATTCCAATACTTACACCAGTTTAACCACAACTTTGGCATTCTATGCCTATATTATTCTCGGTTTAGACTACGATTCATTTTCTATGCAAAGTGGGACAGAATATTTTCAAATAGCACAAAAACTGGCCAATTTAGGACAAGGTTCTTCCGACCCGGGTTGGCGTGCCTACGAAGACCAAAAAGAGAGTAACAGATATTGGCTTTCTGATGCATACAATAATGACGCATATAGTAATGTACATAAAGTTTGGTATATCTACCACCGCTTAGGATTAGATATGATGATACAAAATTCGAGTACAGCCAGAAGAACAATCGCTGAAAATATTCAAACACTTAAAAAAGTTTATGTACGAAAACCAAACGCTCTGATTTTTCGTTTGTTTTTCCTAGCCAAATCAGACGAATTAATAAATATATTTAAAGAAGCTCCTCCTTCGGGACGTATGATTGTATATAATAATCTAGTGGAGATGGATATAGCTAACCAAAATAAATATCAGGTATTGAAAAAATAAAAATGCTAAAAACTTTAATTATACAAAATTACGCACTCATTGATGCGATGGAGATAGACTTTAGTAAAGGTTTTTCGGCCATTACAGGTGAAACAGGTGCAGGGAAATCTATTTTATTAGGCGCAATATCCTTAATTTTAGGGAACAGGGCAGATACCAGCATATTAAAACAAGAAAATAAAAAATGTGTAGTTGAAGCCCATTTCGATATTTCAAATTACAAATTAAATAATTTTTTCTCTGAAAACAACTTGGAATATGACGAGCAAACTATCATCCGCAGGACAATAGCTCCCTCGGGGAAATCCAGAGCTTTTCTTAACGATGAACCAGTAAATCTAAATATATTAAAAATTTTAGGTAAAAAATTAATAGATATTCACTCCCAAAATCAGAATATTTTAATTAATTCGCTCGATTTTCAGTTTAAAATAGTAAACAGTATCGCTGGGATAGAACCACAATTAAGCAATTACCTACTCATATACAAAGAATATAAAGAAGCAGAGAAAGAGCTAAATGAGCTAACAGTAAATTTTGCCCGCCAACAAGAGAATTATGATTATAATCTACATCGCTATAAACTACTGGAAGAAGCAAAATTAGACCAAGAAAATTTAGAAAAATTAGAACAAAAACAACAGCAATTATCTAATTCGGAAGAGATAAAACTATCTTTATCGCAAGCTTTTCATCTACTTTCGGGAGCAGAAGAAGTAAGTATCTTAGCCCAAACAAAAGAAGCCTTACAACATCTGTCTCGAATCAGCCCCTATTTTCCAATGGCAAAAGAACTGTCGGAACGAATAGAATCCGCACGCATTGAACTCAATGACATTGCAAACATCCTCTCGGTAGAAAGCGAAAGTGTAAATTTTGAATCAGCAGGCTTAGAACAAATAAACCAGCGAATAGACTTACTTTATTCGCTATTACAAAATTTCAAAGCAAGTAATATCGCTGAATTAATCGAAAAGAGAGACGACTTACGACAAAAAACAGATTCGGTAGAAAATTTTGACGAAGTGATAAAAGAGAAAAAACAAAAACTCGTAGAGATAGAACAAAAACTAAAAAAAGCAGCCACTTTAATTTCTAATTTGAGACAAAAATCAGCCCCTAAAATTGAAGATTATGTGGTTGAACTACTCAACTATCTGGGTATGCCCAATGCCCAATTAAAAATTGAAGTCAGAGAAGCAAATAATTACACTATTCACGGACACGATGATTTAACCTTTCAGTTTTCGGCTAATAAGAATACCGGATTACAGGAAATAACAAAAGTAGCCTCCGGCGGTGAAGTTTCGCGCTTAATGCTAACGATAAAATCTCTACTGGCAAGTTACATAGAATTACCGACTATTATCTTTGATGAAATAGATACTGGAATCTCTGGAGATATAGCCAATAAAATGGGGCAAATCATGCACGAAATGGGTAAAGAAATGCAAGTTATATCCATTACACACCTACCACAGGTAGCAGCACAAGGCGATGTTCATTATCTCGTCTATAAATTTGATACCGAAGAAGGAACCTATTCTAAAATTAAAAAACTAACAAAAAAAGAACGAATAGAAGAACTGGCCAAAATGTTGAGTGGCGAAACACTGAGCAAGGCAGCCCTCGCAAATGCCAAAGAACTTCTTAAATAATTGTAAATTGTTAATACCGTTCTATAATTCATGAATTCCGTTAACAATTATTTTATACTTTTGTATGTGCCAAACTTGGGTTAAATATAATAAACAAAAATGAAAGCAATATACCGTTTTATAAGAAAACATTCTGAATTACTCAAGAGGATTTTTTTCTTTTTGATTACGGCTTTTCTAATTGTATATCAATTACCTAAAGAGTACAAATTTCGTTATGAATACCAAAAAGGCACCCCTTGGCTGCTCGAAGATTTAATCGCTCCCTACGATTTTCCTATTTATAAACTACCGGCCAAATTATCGCAGGAAAAGGATAGTTTAGAAAAAACGTTCTATCCCTATTTCATTCACAACGATTCACTATCACATCTTTTAACAAAAGATTTCAGTTATCAGTTAGCTATAAATTTACAACAAATTCTCTCAAAAGACAGTCTACAAAAAAAATGGAGCAAACGGGTATATAAAAAGAAAGAAATAGAGCTAAAAAAATTTAAAGATAGTATAAAAGTACATTTTTCCTCGATTTTAAATACAGGGATAATAGAAAATTCTGAGCAAATTCAAGAAATGATGCTTCGGAAAAAAAACATACGTATATTACAAAATAATAATATAGCGCAAATTTATCCAGTTAAGACTTTTTATACTTCAAAAACAGCCTATGTAGCACTTAAACAAAAGATAGCAAATACTCAAAAAAACTTAAAATTCTCAGATGAAGATATTTTCACTTTTTTAGAAAATAAAATTCAGTTCGAAAACTATATTCAGCCCAACCTTTTATATGATAGAAAAAAGACTCAAGCGGTTAAACAAAACCTATTAGCCGAAATATCACCAACTCAAGGACTTGTACAAAAGGGTGAAGCCATTATATTAAAGGGAGAAATTGTAACCAAAGAAAAATTCAGGAAACTGGAATCTTTCCGCAAAGAATTTGAAAACGGAGTGCAACAAAAAATCAATTTCTGGCTTATTATCTCCGGCCAGACACTCATTGTCGGTTTTATTCTTATACTTTTATTTCTCTTCATCATCCGCTTCCGATTAGTTATTTATAAAGATATTCGTTCTATTCTATTTATTCTATTTCTGTTGTTAATAGAGATTACAATCACCAATATTTTTGTAAATCAAGATATTCTCAGCGTTTACATCATTCCATTCGTCCTCTTTCCCCTTTTAATCAAATCGTATTTCGATGCCCGAACGGCCATATTTTATCATACTATATCTATTTTACTAAGTGCTTTTATCGTTGCAAATGCTTACGAATTCATTATGCTCCAGTATTTTGCCGGTTTTCTTGCTATTTTAAGCCTCGATAACATGAGCAAACGCAGCCAGCTAATCCGCGTTTCGTTTATTGTTTTTCTCTCCTACCTTCTGATATACATAGCTTTTGCCAGCATATACGGAGGGAGTATATTAAGTATCAATCAAAACAGGATATTATATTTTGCAATAAGTGCTCTATTATTACTACTAAGCTATCCTTTAATCTATTTTTTTGAAAAAATTTTTGGATTTATTTCAGACCTGAGTTTAATCGAATTATCAGACACTAACCATGAACTTTTAAGAAAATTAGCTGAAAATGCCCCCGGAACATTCCAGCACAGTCTGCAAGTAGCCAATCTGGCCGAAGAAGCCATACGTAAAATAAGGGGCGATACCCTTTTAGTCAGAGTTGGTGCTTTATATCATGATATTGGCAAACTCCATGCCCCTGAGTATTTCACAGAGAATCAACTTGGTAGCTACAATCCGCATTCACAACTAAGTTGTGAAGAAAGTGCCCAAATTATCATCAAGCATATCACAGAAGGGGTAAAAATGGCAGAAAAAGCAGGCTTACCCGAGCAAGTAATTGATTTTATCCGTACCCATCACGGAACAACACGAACGGAATATTTTTATCGCACTTACCAAAACAAGTTCCCGGATAAAGAGATAAACAAAAAGGTTTTCACCTATCCAGGCCCCAGCCCCTTTTCGAAAGAAACAGCCGTATTAATGATGGCAGATTCCGTAGAAGCAGCATCCCGAAGTCTAAAAGAATATACCAATGAAGGAATTGATAAATTTGTGGACAAAATAATTAATAGCCAGATTAAGCGGTTACAATTCGATCAGGCTCCCATTTCGTTCAAAAATATTAGTCTGATTAAAAAAAGTTTTAAAAGCAAGCTTAAAAATATTTACCACACAAGGATACCTTATCCCGAAGAAAAAAAACAAGAATAAAGTCAGCTCCCAGCAAGCAAAAATCAACTATCTAAAAAAAAGATGTTTTGCAATATAAAACCTAAAAAAAAAGATACTGCTTTATAGCTTGTTTTCAGAGTAAAGAAGAAATAGAGCATCTATATATGTTCTTAAATATATTTGAAACCATTTATTTTTCTTGTAAATTTACAAAAGTTAATTTGAATTAAACAGTAACAAAAAATTAAATAGTATGAAAGTTTCAGTAATTGGTGCAGGTAACGTAGGAGCTACAGTAGCAGACGTATTGGCACAGCGCGAAGTAGCTAAAGAAGTAGTAGTATTAGACATTAAAGAAAATTTTGCCGATGGTAAAGCATTGGATATGTGGGAAACCTCTCCTATAAGAATGTCTGACACACAAGTAATTGGAGTTACAAATAATTATGAAGCAACAGCCAATTCAGATGTAGTGGTTATCACCTCTGGAATACCCCGTAAACCAGGCATGAGCCGAGACGACTTAATTGGCACAAATGCAAAAATTGTAAAATCGGTAACAGAAAATGTAGTTAAATTTTCTCCTGAAGCCATTATTATCATTGTAGCTAATCCCCTTGACGTAATGTCATACACAGCCTATCTTGCTTCTAAACGACCAAAAAACAAAGTATTTGGTATGGCCGGTATTTTAGATACTGCTCGCTACCGTTCCTTTATTGCACGCGAATTAAATGTTTCGCCTAAAGATATTCAAGCACTATTAATGGGTGGTCACGGGGATACCATGGTTCCACTACCTCGTTACACTACTATTGCTGGTATTCCATTAACACAATTAATGGACAAAGAAAAAATTGAAGCCATTGTTACCCGTACAAAAAAAGGTGGGGGAGAAATCGTTAAATTACTTGGTACTTCCGCTTGGTATGCTCCAGGTGCTGCTGCCGCGCAAATGGTTGAAGCAATTATTAAAGACCAAAAACGCATATTCCCTGTTTGTGCTTATCTTGATGGCGAATACGGACTTAAAGATGTTTATTTGGGAGTTCCTGCCAAATTAGGAAAAGACGGTATCGAACAAATTATAGAAGTTGAACTTTCTGACGATGAACGCGCTAACTTAGAGGCCTCTAACAAAGCAGTTCGTGAAGTTATGGGTATTCTTGATGACATGAAATTATTCTAATTTCTTTTTCATAATTTTTTCATTTTTTTAAAGCGCATTTTATATGCGCTTTTTTTATTAATGAGATGCAAAAATAAACTAATTAAGCCTTTTTTATTGAAAATTCATTAATTATGACAACTTTATAAAGTTATAAATTATAATGCATTGTTATATAGCACTTATGTATTTACGATTTCACAACTTCATAATTAGTCACAACCATTTCGTTCACGGCGCATTACCAGATAAGCACACTATTCAAAAAAAACTCGTCAGAAAATAAAAAAATTAGTTTCACAAAGTTTAACGATTTGTACGTAACAGGAACCAGTTAATATTCGTTTAGAATATATGCTAAACAATGGTAAATTATTAATTCTATTTGTCACTAAAGAATAGTTAGTTCACAAAATATAATATACAAATAAATATGTCAGGGCGCTTAAGAATATTTTTATTTTTGATTATTTTCTTATTAAATAGCGAGTTAATAGCCCAAATAAGTTATGATAAGATTAGTAATTGGCTTGATAATTCGGCCTTTCAGAGCGGAGAATACTTAAAATATGAGGTTTCATACGGGCTGATTAAAGGAGGTGAGGCAGAACTTCGGGTTGAGCTGGATAATTCGGGAGGCGACTGGTATTATCATTGTACTGCAAAAGCTCATACAGCAGGAATAGCAGCTAAATTATTCACAATAAGGGATACCTATGAGTCTTATATAAATATTGAAAATGGACTACCAGTAAAAGCCATTCGTAATATCCGCGAACAAGCATATACTTATTATAACGAAATTCTGTTCAGACGGTCAGATAGCACCTTATATAGCTTGCGATCAGGAAAGAAAAAAATATCACCTAAGGCAATGGATATTGTGGCAGCCTTTTATTTTGCCCGACGCTATCTTTTCAACCAAGGACTGAACAAAGGCGACACCATCCTTCTACTCACTTATTTTGATGATAAACTGTATGATATAAATATTCGTTTTTACAAAAAGGAAAAAATCCATACAAAGTTCGGACGAATCAGTGTTTTGAAATTTCGACCAATTATTGATAATAAACTATTTACAGATGAAAATGAGATGGAGATATGGTTTACAAATGACCAAAATTTTGTACCAATAAAAATTCAGGTCGATTTACCTATCAGTAAAATTAACTGCCGACTAATTAAATATTCCGGACTTAAAAACCCAAATAATGTTTTATAGTCCGATTCAAAAAGAGATACGCTTATTATAATTTAGCTAATTATTCACTTTCCCAGATATAAATCCACTTTTTGCTTCAATAAATTCAAATTAATGGGTTTAGAGATATAATCATCACATCCTGATTCCATTATCGCCATAGTTTCATTTTTCATCACAAAGGCTGTCTGTGCAATAATAGGTAAGTCCTTTTTCCTTTTTTTAATTGTAATAATTGCTTCTTTTCCATTTATATCCGGCATTTTAATGTCCATTAACACTAAATGAACTTCATTATTTAAAGCCAGATCTATCGCCTCTGCACCTGTTTTTGCCCACAAGATATTCACCCCTGTACCAAAAAATGTTTCTTCTAACAAAAAGTAATTCACCTCTTCATCTTCAGCAATAAGGACTGTTTTTCCTGCCCAATTCTCTTTCATTTCCAACTTTTTTCAGGTTTTGTATTATAAATAAGTTCGGTCTAAAAACCGGTCGGGCGAATAGATTTATTAAAATCACAAAAAAATAAACAACTGGTTTACAATTAATTAACAAAATCATCCGATCCGTTTTGATATAAATTTTAATTTTTATACTAAACTCATAAATATTTATTCAATAAAACTAACAATTTACTAAGTGTAACTGGCTTAGAGATATAATCATCACAACCTTCTGCTAAAATACGCTCTTTTTCATTATGCATGGCGTAAGCAGTTTGTGCAATAATAGGTATATGAGGATATTTTGATTTAATAATTTTTGTAGCCTCATACCCATCCATAACAGGCATCTTAATATCCATTAAAATAATATCGACATAATGATTGACCCTGTCAATTACCTCTTGCCCTGTTTTTGCTCTTAATATACGAAAATTATGCTTAAGTAAAGCAATTTTTAAGAAATAAAAATTAGTATCTTCATCTTCAGCTATTAAAATAGTCTTCCCTTCAAAATTGCTGTTTTGCACAGGCAAAGCCGTATCTACTCCTTTTTCGAGTGCTGTATTCTCCTTACTTGATTTTGAATAAGGTAATCTAAACCAGAATAAAGAGCCTTTTTCAGACTCCGATTTAACATTCAATTCTCCCCCAAGTAGGCCAACCAAACTGTATGAAATAGTCAGTCCTATACCGGAACCACGATATAATTTTTGTTCTGTATCTCCGGCTTTACGAAACCAATCAAAGATAATTTTTAATTTTTCCTCAGAAATACCAATGCCTGTATCCTGAACAAAAAACTCAATCTGTTTTTTTTCTTTTATAGAATAGCCAAACTCAATCACCCCTTCATCCGTGAATTTCAGGGCATTATCCAACAAATTAGTCAAAACCTGCTTTAGTCGGAAAGGATCTGTTTTTATACTAAAATTACTTAGTGGGTTAGATTTCCGAAGGCTAATCTCTATATTCTGTTTTCCAAGAATATCTCTCTTTTGCGAGAATTTAAGAAACAAATCATCCAGAATACTATTTACTAAAGTATTGGTCTGATTTATATGTATTTGGCGCGCCACAATCTTAGAAACCTCAATAATATCAGTAATAAGGTTCAACAAGGTATCGGAACTTTCATTTATGTATTGCGCGCATTCTTTACGCTGTTCCTCTGGAATAGTTTGATCAACAATGAGCGTGCTAAAGCCGGTGATGGCATTTAATGGAGTTCGTATTTCGTGAGATAAATTAGCCAAAAATGCCGACTTCAGCCTGTCGGCTTCTTCAGCCTTAATTTTAGCTAATTTCAACTCTTGCTCATATTTTTTTCTTCGGCTAATATTCCTAGCCACAAGATAGATATAATTTTTGTTATTTTCTTTTAAAAGGACACCATTTACTAACAAAAAAAGATTTTCGTGGGTGTCTCCCAGCATTTGCAACTCTACATCGTTTACCGTTCCTTTTTTTTCAATTTGTTTAATCAACAGATTAAAATCAGACTGAAATTCAGAAGGGATCCAGTCGGTAACATGCCTCCCAATGGCAAGTTTAAATTCCTTTTGATTCACAAATTCCAGAAAAACGGCATTGGCTTTAAGTAAAAAACCATTCAAATCAAGTACTGCATAAGCAGTATGTGTTTTATCAATTACTGTAGAGAGTATATTTTGTGTAAATTTTAATTTTTCATCCTCAAACTTTCGGTATATTAAATGTCGAATTGTTTTTTCTACCAATTCTAAATTCAAGTCATTTTTATTTAAATAATCAGCAGCACCAGCCCGAAAAGCATCTAAAATTAATTTTTCGTTACCATAACCAGTTAAAAGAACATATGCGGTAGAAGTTCTTTTTTCCTTTGCTTGTTTAATCAACTCAATTCCATCCACCTCACCCAACAGATAATCAACAAAGGCAATATCAGGTTTAAAACCCTGTATTTCAGACAAAAATGATTTTCTATTATCTAAAAGAAGTGCATTAATTTCCCAATTTGATAATCGATTAATATATCTGAGCAAGAGCCTGGCATCAGCCGGATTATCATCTACAACTATTATATTTACCTTATTCTTATTCATTCTACCAGCCTGACAAATTTATTTGTGTTCTATATATTTAATTATCTGAAATCATTAACACTTCACCATTATTCAGTACTTTTTTTTAGGTGGTAATTGGGTAAATTCAAACCAAAAATTCTCTAAATTATTAATAAATTTCTGAAATTCAAGCATATTCTGTGGTTTAGTGATATAGGCATTGGCTCCAAGCTTATAGGATTCCAGCACATCATGCTCCTGGCTACTTGTGGTTAACATCAATACCGGAATATATTTAATATCAGGAGAATTTCGTATTCTTCTCAAGGTTTGCTTTCCATCCAAACCAGGCATGTTAATATCCAAAAGGACTAAATCTGCTGTTGGGTATCTTAAATAATCATCGAATGGAGAAATTTTTAGTAAATAATTTATAGCATCTATCCCATTGTCAACAATTTTCAGGTTAATATTTTCCTTACTCCTCCGAAAAGCCCTTTCGGTTAGCTTTTGATCGGCCGGATTGTCCTCCACTAAGAGAACGGTGATTTGTATTTTATCATCTATCATTTGGCTTTGTTTTGAGGTTAATTTTAGCTTTAATTTACAAAGTTACGTCATTATTCAGTTTTAAAGAAAAAATAAACAGACTTCCTTGATTAATTTTTGACTGGACTTCAAACTTACCACCGTGCCGCTCAATTATTTTCTTACATATAGCAAGTCCAATACCAGTTCCAGAATATTTTCCTTTTGAATGTAATCGTTTAAAAGGGGCAAAAACCTGATTAATAAATTCTTCTTCTATTCCAATACCATTATCTTCCACAACGATTTTAACCATTTGAGATGTAGGATTCAGAGCGTAAATTTTTATTAGCGGAAATTGGCTCTCATTAAATTTAATAGCATTATGGATTAAATTCTGAAACACACGTCTCAAATGAATTTCATCTCCCCAGACCAGTGGTAATTTATCAATTTGAAACTCTACATCATGCTCATTAACAAAATGCTCTATATCTTTTAATGAATTTTTGATACACTTTTCCAAATCGACTACTTCATTTTTCAAATCAAGCCGGCCGGCCCTCGACAAATCGAGTAAGTCCAGAATCAAAATATTCATTCGCTGCGCAGCATTGGTAATAAAATCAATGTCTTCTGTAGCATCTTCGGTCAATTCGCAAGCAATATCGCCCTTAAGCAGTTCACAGTAGCTCGTTAGCGTACGCAGCGGTTCTCTTAAATCGTGGCTCGCCACATAATTAAATTCAGCCAGTTCTTCATTATTTCGTTTTAGTTCTTGTATATAATATTTGATTCGTTCTTCGGCTCTTTTTCTATGGGTTATTTCAATTGAGATACCTCCTATTAAGGGTTTTTGGCCTATCCTTTTGATTGGAAATTTCCAAGTTTCGTAGGTACGCACGTTTCCATGTTTATCCAAAAGCTTCTCTTCAAACGAAAAGGCCGTTTCTAAAGCTCTTTTGTCTTCATCTTCGAGCCGTTTTAAATCCTGAGTAAGATTAATTACTATTCTTTTATTTAACCATTTTTCGGCATTAAAATTTCTTTTCAGATATTCATTTACATATAAATAACGACTATTGGCTTCTTTTATGAAAGTGGCTGCCGGTAACATATCCATAAATACAGAAAATAATTCTTTAGACTCCCGTAATTCCATTTCTATTTTTACGGGCCCCGTAATATCTACCCCTACTCCTAAAAGCACATAGCTTTTTTCATACAAAAAGGGCATTTTGGTTAATTGAATATGAAGCTTACTTCCCCAATAATTAAATAATGCAATATCTCTCACAAACAGGGTTTCATGTTCTTCGGTAACTAGCTTAATATCCATTGAAGAATCCAGAACGGGAATCCAATCGAGTAAATCTTCGGCTTTTTTCCCTACAATTTCTTCTTTGGTTAAATTAAAAAGGCTACAGATTTTCTCATTCACTAATAAAAAACGGTTTTTTCTGTCTTTCAAATAAATAAGGTGTGGGATAGCATCTATAATTCCTTGTAATTGGCGCTCATTTTCCTGTAAACGTTTATGGGCATCTTCCGAATCTTTTTGACGTTGCTCAATTTGCTCAAGCATCCTATTGTAGCTATCGTATAGCCAACCTATTTCATCACTCCTACTTTGTTCTATTCGTACCGAATAATTGGCTTGTTTCGTGATTTTTCGAGTCAGGGAAGCAAGCTCTAAAATGGGGCCTGAGATAAATTTTTGAAAATAATTAGAAATAAAAAAGGAAACAAAAAATAGCGAGAGTAACAGATAAAACATATTTTTGATATGCTGAATTATTCCTTCATCTATTTCATCGGTAGAAATTCGTAAATAAACAATACCATATTTTATGGTTTGAAAAATAATGGGTTGATAAATATGTAAATAGTCTTTAGCAAAGAAAACGGTATCTGTAAAATTAGCTCGAATTTGTCTAAAATTATCTTTCCGTTTATTATAACTCACAAATAAACGATTGTTCTCATCATAAATAAAGCAATTTTCAACATCTGGGATAAATCTTAGTTTTAAAATAGTCTGTTTTGCTCTTCCTTCTTCTTCATATGTTAAGGGGATTAAAGCAAATTCACCAATTAATCGAGCATTTAAAATCCCACGATTCACTAAATTACGCTTATAAATTTTGGTCGTAGAAAATCCTATCAATAAAAAACCTATAACAACTGTAATGAGTGAAACAGAGGTTATCACAAAATTTAATTTTTGGCGTAAAGTCGAAAGCTTAAATAGTTTCATCACGGCAGCTTTTTGGCAAATATACGAATCATTTTGATATTTTTTCTGTACCATAAAAATAAAGGGCGTGGAAAAAACCACAGCCCCATTGTTAGTAAAAATTTTGTTTAATCTTATTTTTGTTTAATCCATGTTTGAGAGCGTCCTATAAGACTCCATCCTATATAGCCACGAACTTCAAGATTTCCATTTTCATCAATAGACATTTTGCAATCGTAAACGCTTCCATTGTTAGGATCTAAAATCTCGCCATCATCCCATTCATTATCATCTGTTTTTTTCAATTTATCAATAATTTGCATTCCCAAAACAGGTTTATTGTAGCGGGCATCATCGTCATCGCACTCCGTACAAAGATTATCACGGTCGTTTTTATCAAAAATTTCGATAATTTTTCCTTTATAGATATCGCCTTCTTTCCAGATTTTAACCAAAGATTTTTCTGTAACACCGTCATCGTCAATGGTTTTCCAAACGCCCACAATATCTTTTTGTGCAAAAACGGCGAAAGGCATTATTAACAATAGGATTCCAAGAATTGTTATCAACTTTCTTTTCATATTCTATGATTTTTTAGATTAATTTGGGCTTAAATTAATTAATGATTTGTTAATTGCCAAATTTATTTATAAAAAAAGCCTGTCTGTAAAAAAACAGACGGGCTAAATTATACAATATTAATACAACAATTATTTTCCAGTATCTTCAACTGCTTCTAAGGTCAGATCCCAAACTTCGTTTGAGCCAGAATAAACAGCGTAATGAACCAAAAATACATCGCCTACAGCCAAATCATTAAAATCAGCTTTTAATATGGTCGAAATTTTATCAATACGAACTTGCTCGTCCTCATCAGTATTACCAGCGCGTACATCAAAATTATGATATTTGCCGTTTCCAACCAACTCAAAGTCTGCATCGGTTAAAGTATATTCACGTGTATTGGCCTTATCCGACTTTATGAATTTGATAGGAGGAACAACCACCCATGTACTATTCGCATCATCATATTTGAATTTCATTGTAGCCTGAATAACGGATTTCACAGCACTCCATGCCTGACCATCAAATTGATAGAAAACATCATAAACATCATTTCCTCCTTTTTTATAAACTTCATATTCCAAAAATTTAATATCACCACCTTTTGCATACGGGAATAAAGAAGGAAGATATAATGGAATGTAAAATTCGGCATCACTTTTAGCTCCAAAATCAGAATACTTTTGCTCCATATTATTGTAATCCGACTTAGTAAAAGCATATACTACCAGCCAGTTTGTGCCATCAAAAACAGCCTTTGAAGAACGAGTATCTGTATTATGATTCTCATAATAGTCGTAAGTCAATTCAACAGCATCGTTACGTACAGCATCGGGATATTTATAGGCCAAAAATCCTGTAATATCAGAAGCCGCACTAAAATTACCATATTTATGACTAGTGGCAGTATAATCAGCATCTGTTACTGTATAAGCAACATAAGTTCCAGCTTTTAGAGGATAATAATAATTATAAGTAACATCCATTTCCGTACCAGAGCCTGCAAAGAATAATTTATTGATAATTTCAGGAATAAATTCGTCTGCCGGAATAGAGGCCGAAAAATTTTGGTATTTTGCAACCGACTCATTAGATGACAATGCATAATCATCTTCAGTTAGGGTATAAGCTGCTGGTGCAACACTCAAATCACTTTTAGCCAAAAAATTAGCATCCGTTACGGCCTGAGCACTGTCTAAAGAAGACACAATATCGGCCATTGGATTTTGGCAAGACGAAACAATTGCAATCAGAGCAATTAATCCGACAATATTTACGATTATTTTTTTCATTTTTACTGATTTTTAAAAATTAAAATTTAACTTTTAAGGCCATAGACCAAGTTCTGCCAAAGCCCATATATCCGGTAATTTTTGAACCATCAAGAGCATCCGCAACATATTCTGTATTAAATAGGTTGTTTACATTGGCTGTTAAAGTAGCCTTAAATTTACCCATTTTAAAATTATAGCGTAAATTCATACCCATTAAGTTATAAGAAGGTGCTTCCCAAGGTTGTACGTTTTCCCCATTGGAAGCAGGTTTGTCGAATCCTCCTCTTGTAGGATCGAATTTAGCATAATAACGATTAAAATAATTCCAGTTTAAACCTAATTTAATATTTCTTAGAATAGTATAATTTAGACCTAATGCAGCAGTTGTCTGGGCGGCATCGCCCACGGGTACATCTTTAATATATAAATCTACGGTACCCACTACATTCTGATTTTCATCAGTAATACTCACATTTTCTAAGTTATTTTTCCAACGATAGTCACCCAAAGAAAGCATACCTGTCATGTAAAAAGTATGGAGAGGTTGATATTTAAAATTGAATTCTAACCCACGGTGAGTCGCATCTACACCTTGTACATTGGCCGTATAATAAGAACCATCATTTTGTTTAAACGAACGGATAAATGTTTTATCTTTCCAATCGGTATTAAATAAGTTTATATCTACATGTAAGGCACCAGAACGGAAACCATAACCCAATTCAAAACTCATAATTTTCTCATCTTTGGCATCCGGATTTATATCATTTTTATAATTCAAAAATACGGAGCGGAAATCGGGTTGGCGAGCAATATAACCGGCATTAAAAAATACATTATGATTGTCGCTTAGATTATAGTTAGCTCCACCTTTACCACTAAAAGCATTAAAAGATACCCAAGAGGTTGCATTTTTATCGGGGGCATAGTTAAAATAATCTACTCTTTTGTAGAAAATACGTGAAAATGTACCGGCTACAAATGTAGATAGTTTATCCAAAGTATATTCTGCCTGAGCATAAGTACCCGACCAAAAAACAAGACCATCATTATGATAACCAATAATATCTCCTTCTCGAACCACTTTGCTTGGGTCGTTTTTATCACTTTTGTCAATATAAAATTGGCCTCCGAGTAAATCGGTTACTTCCCTGAAATGTTCGCCTTTATAGTAACGAACATCTAAACCGGCCGATAAGGTTAAATTATCCGTTTCATGACGCAAATTGGACAAAACACCATACCAACGATGATCGTTACGTGAGGCACGCATAATAGCATCTGCTCCGAGATTTCCTCTTGCTATATTTTCGTTTACGATACGGTCAAAATCAATTTGCCCT
>CAYQXT010000027.1:0-16716 GCA_964421365.1 uncultured Bacteroidaceae bacterium | reverse complement strand
ATGGCCCAAATTGTACAATATGCGTATGTGGACTACCGATATCATGGCCGGAAACAGCATTGTGGGTGCTGGTGGTGGTTCTGATGGTATCGAGACCACCAACGAGGCTAATTTTGTAACAACACCGGACAATCCGGGTGTTCTCGACCTCTGGCGCGGACCGTGGCCGGGTATATTGCGCACCAACATCATCCTGGAGAAGGTTCCCGGAATGGACATTAATGAAGCACTTAAAAACCGTATTTTGGGCGAAGCTCATTTCCTGCGGGGCTTTTATTATTTTATCCTTGTCCGTTTCTTTGGGGGTGTACCATTAATCATTAAGCCGGTAAACCCCGGCGATGACCTGCGCCCAAAACGGGCTTCCAAAACCGAAGTTTACAACGAGATAATTTCGGACTTCCAAAAGGCGGCAGAATTACTTCCTGCGAAGAGTACTTATACCGGCTCTGACGTGGGGCGTGCCGGCAAAGGTGCAGCAGAAGGTATGCTTGCCAAAGTATATTTAACGCTGGGTGATTGGCAGAAAACCGTTGACCTTTGTAATTCGGTAAAAACTTTGGGATTTGCCCTCGACCCTTCTTATGCTGATAATTTCGATCCTTCACAAAAAAATTCCATAGAATCGCTCTTCGAAATCCAATACACGGGTAATGCCGGTTATAATTTCTGGTCTAATGAAAACCAAGCTTCCTGGTTGAGCACATTTACCGGTCCTCGTGGTTCGGATATGGTAGCAGGTGGCTGGGGTTGGAACCAACCCACACAAGAGTTCATGGATTCATATGAGGCAGGTGATTTGCGCAAAGATGTAACGGTTCTTTATGAAGGAGGCCCCCCGTTTGCCGGGAAAGATTACCAAAAGTCGTATTCCCTTACCGGCTATAATCTACGCAAATTCCTCGTTTCAAAATCGGTTTCGCCATCTTATGATAATAGTCCGATGGATTTCCCGGTGCTGAGGTATGCTGATGTGTTACTCATGAAAGCTGAAGCCCTGAATGAACTCGGAAGAACATCAGAAGCAGAAATTCCTCTGGATGAAGTTAGAAACAGGGCAGGATTGCCTAATGTTTCGGGAGGCTTGTCAAAAGAGGCATTCCGTATGAAAGTACTACACGAACGCAGGATGGAGTTAGCCTTTGAAGGACAACGGTGGTTCGACCTGATTCGTGTTAATAATGGCCAGTACGCCATCGACTTTCTGCACTCAATCGGGAAATCAAATATGAGTAAAAAATTCCTCCTGCTCCCTATCCCGCAGAAGGCAATCGATGCAAATCCAAACCTTACCCAGAATCCAGGGTATTAAATTAACCGAATATTTCGTATCAGTTTCACAAGAAAAAAACGAAAAAAAATGAAAAGATTAAATATATTTCATACTTCTGCTTCGGGAAAACCATTGACGAAAACAGTCGCCGGGAGAATCATCTTTCTCTTATTGGTCAGTTCCTTAGCAATGCTATCTTCATGCCAAAAAGAGGAGAAAACCAATATTGTCATGGCAGGCGACCTGGCAATTACAACTTCAGAGGCAACAATTGTATTGAACCAAAAAGATGACAGTAATAATGCGCTCACCCTCAGCTGGACTACCGGAACAAATAATGGAACCGGAGCATCAATATCTTATGTTCTTGAGTTAGACAAACAGGGAAATAATTTTGCCAATCCTCTCGCTTTCGATATGGGGAAAGCTGTTTATGAAAAAAGTTTTAAAGTATCCGAACTCAACGAAAGCCTGCTGAACTATTTTAGCTTTCAGCCAAAGGTTCAATCTAAGCTTGAAGCCCGAGTAATTGCAACTGTTCATTCCACACCGAAAACTAATGTTACTTCTAAGGTGGTGGCATTTTCAGTTACACCTTATGAACCGGTTTCCCACACGCTTTATCTTATTGGGGATGCTTCTCCCAATGGCTGGGATGTAAATAATGCAATAGCACTCACACCCAATTCAGACGATCCGACAACCTTTACTTACCAGGGGACACTGAAAACGGGAGAGCTGAAATTTATCACTACCCTTGGGTCTCTTTTACCTTCCTATCAGAAGGGAAAAGACGACAACACGTTGATTTATCGTACCGACGAAACACAACCCGATGTTAAATTCGGCATCAGTGAAGCCGGAATTTACCTTATCAAGCTGAATCTCGTTGACCTGACTATCAACATAACCAAACTGCCCGGACCTCCTTATAATGTTCTTTACATGGTGGGTGATGCAACACCCAATGGTTGGGACATTGCCCATGCAACTCCGATGGTACAGAATCCGGACAACCTGTTCCAGTTCACCTATGATGGCGTACTTACACCCGGAGAATTCAAAATCCCGGTAAACCGGGATACCGACTGGGGCCAGGATATGTACATGCGCGATCCGTCCGATTCAACGAAAGCTTACCTGCATAAAGGGGGTGATCCGGACGATAACAAATGGAAAATATACAAGGAGAACTGGTACCATGTGATGCTTGATTTATCGAAGAAGACCATCACCATCGAGCCGTTCAGACTCTATATTGTAGGCTCCGCAACACCCAGCGGATGGGATATTGGCAATGCCATCGAACTAACACAGGATCCGAATAGCTGGTATATTTTCACCTACCATGGCAAGCTGGTTGAGGGGGAATTTAAATTCCCGGTAAACAGAAATAGCGACTGGGGCCAGAACATGTACATGCGTGATCCGACCGATCCGACAAAAATGTACCTGCACAAAGGCGGAGACCCGGATGACAGTAAATGGTCTATTGCTGCCGGTGATGCCGGCACGTACCTGCTCACGCTCAATGTGCAGGCGCTGACCATCAATATTCAGAAGCAATAAACCATAAAACCTGTGGAAAGAGCATTGACTCTTTCCACAGGTTTTCAAGACACAAAGATCAACCATCATAGCAACGCTTCAATTTAGACTTGGTTATCCGGGCTTTAATGAAGTAAAAACATTGTTCACACAGAAAACTAACCAAAAAATGACAGGAAAAAAGAGATTAATTTATTTACTTTTCGTACTGATACTAATAGGATGCAAAAGGCCCGAAACTTCTGCTGCTACGCCATACAATCCGCCGCATACAACGGTGAGTCTGACGACCGGCAAAGCACGGTATAATCCCGGCGAGGTGGTCCATTTCACCGTAAATAAAGATTTACCTTCCACTGCGAAAATCCGCTACCGTCACCTGAATGAAGTGATAAAGGAAGAAAATTTCTCCGGTAAATCGTGGCAGTGGACCGTCCCCGGCAATGACTTTACCGGATACATGGTGGATATTTACGAAACGGTTGCCGGGAAGGAAGTGGTATTGGGAAGCATCGGTGTTGATGTTTCGTCCGAATGGTCTCGTTTCCCAAGATATGGTTTTCTTTCCAAGTATTCGCAGATGAGCAATTCGGCGGTTGATGCTGTCGTTAAAAATTTGAATCGGGATCATATCAATGGCATTCAGTTTTACGACTGCGAATACAAACATCATTTGCCGCTTGCAGGGACAACGGCAAATCCCGATACGGTCTGGACAGATATTGCCGGTCGTGATATTTACATGTCAACCCTTAAAAAGTATCTTCATGCCGTTCATAGTTATAACATGACAGCCATGTTTTATAACCTGGCTTACGGGGCTTTGAGCGATGCCCGGGCAGACGGTGTATCAGACCAATGGTATCTTTATACCGACCGTTCACACGGAACAAAAGACAAGTTCGCGCTTCCTAATCCTCCGTTTAAAAGTAATATTTGGTTGCTGGACCCGTCAAATACCGGATGGCAACAATATATTGCCAATAAGACCAGGGATTTTTTCAAAGTTTTCGATTTTGACGGTTATCACATCGACCAGCTCGGCAATAGAGACAAAAATTTATATACGTATAACGGGGCTTCGGTTAATTTGCCAACTACTTTTGAACCATTTATTGAGGCCATGCATGCGGATATGCCCGGAAAGAGACTGGTGATGAATGCCGTAAATCAATACGGGCAGCGCGGGATTGCAAACTCACCGGTTGATTTTTTATATACTGAAGTTTGGACTCCGAATAATACTTATGCAGACCTGGCCTCCATTATCAGGAATAATCTTTCATGGAGTAACGGGAAAAAAAATAGTGTGCTGGCAGCTTATATGGATTCTAACCTGACGAGCTCAAAAGGATTTTTTAATACTCCGGGCGTGCTGTTGACGGATGCAGTAATCTTTGCTTTTGGGGGTTCACACATCGAATTGGGCGAACACATGCTGTCACAGCCTTATTTTCCAAATGATAACCTCCAAATGAAAGGTGACTTGCGTGATGCCCTGGTAAAATATTATGATTTCCTTGTAGCCTACGAAAATTTACTGCGCGACGGAGGAGTATTTAACAACCCGGATGTCTCATCTTTAGATAACAATCTCAGGTTGAATAATTGGCCACCCCGGATAGGTAGTGTAGCTGTTATAGGTAAAGAAACAGAAAACAGACAGGTTATTCAGTTGCTTAATTTTTCAGATGCCACTTCGCTAAACTGGCGTGATGCCTCAGGCACACAACCTTACCCGGGCGTGATCAAAAACTGGCGATTGCAGATTGGAACAACAAAAGCCGTGAAAGAGGTATGGTATGCCTCTCCCGATTACCGTTACGGTTCCTCCGTTAGTTTACCGTTTACACAATCGGGGGCCACCCTTACCCTCACCCTCCCGGAAATGCAGTATTGGGGAATGATTGTCTTAGAATACAAGTAACTGACATGCCGGGAGATAGAAGTAACATGCAATCTTGACAAATAGAAGAATTACACGGGGTTCTCTATATATTATCGTGCCTCTCAGTACCCGGGAAGCAGGAAAAGCAGATGATTAGACGTCTCTCACGGGCCGTGCTTTCAATTCTCATGCCATTCAGGATGACTTTTGCCATCAGTTTGGAATCTTTGGGCTGACTCAAATTTGATATTTCCGTTTCTCACATGGGATATCGTACCCTCCTTTGAATCTTGTCCAACTGGTTTTTTAACAGACTGGTGGCTTTTTTACTTTCTTTAAAAATGTATAAGTTTCCGCTGTCTCATCACAGCATGCATAGCTCTACAAATTTTGACTGGATATTTTATTGCCGTTCATCATAATACTCCCCATCTTTCAGACCACGAATCGGTTTTTCTTAGTTGATTTTTATTTTCATATTTTTAAATAATCGGATAATAAGTCGCTGAATAACCCCATATAGGCATAGTCATTTAACATACGTTGATTGGATAGCTTTTCGTATTCCTCGTATATTATTTTTGCAGCAGCCCCTGTGCTTGCAATTGGCAAAATCAATGCTTCCGGATGCGCCTTTTTAAATAGAAAATATTCATCAATTACTCCTTCCATTCCTCCAATAAATATTCCAACCGAATAATCATTTTTTAAAAGCATCTCACTTCTCATAAATTCAAGACTGCCTGCCCTATCCTCAAGTTTCTTCGTTATTATGATATGTTCGAAGTGAAAATTATCTTTCGGGAAGTATTTCCTGAAAAAATCGGATTGATAAATAGTAACATGCTTGTTTAAATCGGATTTCATTTTGCTCATTACGAAACGAATAAGTGGTGTAATGGCAGGATGTCCGCCCCATATCAAATGAGAATGAGGAATGACAACTGTAGCAAGTGCGCGCACGGAATCCCTGATTGCAATAATATCTGCCGTATCGTAAAACCTTTTATCCCTTTCCGGATATGGTATGCTTGCGGAAAGAAAAATTTTATTTAAATCTTCTTGAGCCATTTTTCTGCATCAACTATTTTAATTGTTTTTATCGGAAGATAACTGTCTAACCAGGCTAAATGCTTTAGCCACTTATCTCTAATATTTCTGTGATCGAAAAGTAAAAATGCTCCCGATACATTTTCCGACTTTATTCGATTTACTAACTCTTCGGATTGATTGTAAGTGAAAGCTTGTGGAACCCCTACGGTTGGGATAATTACAAGTTCATTGCCTTTAGTATTTAAAGCTGTAATGAACTTTTCCGGATGTAAATCAATATTTTTATTAACCCGTTTAGCGGAGACAAAAAACTCCGTTATGATATTATTTTGTCTCGCAGCAAGACTCCTTGCCCTCAGAGATTCTACTTCACTATCAATTTTTTCAATCGTTGAATCGGTAAGATAGCATCTTGAATCACTGAATTGCAGGTTTCCAAAGTCTTTATCGTTTAACGGAAAAGGAATACTCAACTCAGCATCTCTTTCTAACTTATGATGTGGCCAGATGAGTTGCAATATTCCGATAGACATTGTATTTGCCTGTGCCAATTCCTGTGTTGTCCAGTTACTTTCTAAAAAACCGGGGGTGTTTAACAGAACAACTATATCGGTATCAGCCGACCTGTGCCAAAGTTCTTCCTGAAACGGTTCCCCGGGTCTTATACTGTGTGTGTCGAGAAAAACATCAAAACCGTTTTTTTCAAATTGCTCAAATAATTGAATTGCAACGGTACTGGATTCATTGCGCTTATAACTGATAAATAACCTTCTTGAAAGGCGTAATAGTCCAAATCCTTCTAACATCAATGACACTAATTTTTCTATTTCATCTTCAGAGGACAGTTGAAAACCGTTGATGTGGTGAAGCACGGAGGGAACGTTGTTTGTGAATCTGCGAAGATCAGATACTATTGGTAAAATTAAGGTGCCGTTTTCAATTAAGAGTTTCAATAAGTCAACGTTTTTAAAGGTCTCATTATCATTTCCAAAATACAAACAAAAACCGGGGGCATTTGCTTTGTATTCTTTATAAAAGTTGCCTTCCCGGATAATGAGAATTGCTTTATCTTTCAATCCTAATTCATTAATATGTCGAAAAAAAACTTTACGAATCTCTTTAATTAACGGATTCTTAGCTCCAATTATAATAATTTGATACTTAGTTGACATAGCTTCTATCTCTTTAACCAACCTCCCAATTGCACCACAATGCAAAAAGCAATGGATAATTTTAAATTGTAAAAGGCTCTTTTCGTGGAAATGAGAGATTCATCACCAGGCTAATTACAATTATAAAAACTGCTGAAAAAACGATTAAATTCGTATTCCCAATTGCATTACCCCATATAAAGGCAAGAATACCAATAAAAGATCCTAAAAAGCCGTAAAGAACACCTTTCGCTGATAATTTATCCCAATAAAGTCCTAATATAGTTGGAATTACCGCCATTGAGGCAATGGCATTAAATACCCACCAAAGCTTGTCCAACCCAAAATTAGGCACATATTCAACAATGAGTGCCACAATAAGCCCGATTGTCGCCAACCCAATCATCGCTTCTCTTGCTCGTCGTGGGGTTTTATGGTCTAATCCTGTTTTTATTTTTTCATCTTCACCCGAAAAAGGGATGTTTAGCCTCTCTTTTCGCAAGACTTCTTTCTCTGCTTTTGACAATCTTACACTGTCAATAGCCCATAAGGATGCCCCTGCTGCAAAACCCGAATCAAGAGTTGAGCTTAAACCGCTCATCAACATTACTATAAATAAGACCGACGCCCATGCAGGAAGAAGTTTGCTTACTACGGCTACACCAATCATAGGCAATTGAACACCTTGTGGCATTTGCACACCTAAGGCGGGGTTAGCACCCATAAAACCTAAAAGCGAAAGTGTTAACGGAACAATTCCAAAAAGGATACCACCCCAGATAAATGATTTTATCAGGTGATTTTTTTGGATAGCAAAACTTCTTTGCCAATATTGTTGGTCGGAAATAGAACCGGCAATGAGGCCTATGGAAGTAACAATGCCAAAGGAATAAACAACGCCCCAATTAAATATATTTGTGTCGTGTGCCAGCCCTCCGAAACCTTTTACAACAGACTGCCAACCACCACCTGCTGATATTGTCCAGGGTATAATAATAATTCCAACGCCAATAATCATTATCATTTGTAAAAAATCCGTTACAATTGATGCTCTTAAACCGGATATCAGTGAATAGGATAAACCGATAAGAATAAGAATAACCATTACGATGTTTAACGCAATGCCGGTAAAGAAGGTAATGAGAAGGCCACCGATAAAAATCTGGATTGTAACCGCCATCACCTGATACCAGAAATAAATGAACAGGTATATTTTATGAATTCTTTCATCCTGAAAACGATACCGAATCCAATCGGGCAACGTATAACCTCCCGGCAATCTCTTCCTGATTTTTGGTGCAAGCCAGGCAAAAATCACCAATGCAACAATGTTTGGAAATGTAAACCAAAACATTCCGGGCAGACCCAGTTCATACGATTTCTGTACCGATACAAACAATGCAGGCGCCCATATCCATGAGGCGGCAATACTAAAGGCACCGATTCCCCATGGGACTTTTGAACCTGCTTTTAAAAAACCTACCTGTGTTTTAGTCCAAATCTTGTTCCTCGAAACAAGCAGCGTGAGACCAATCATTACGAATGCAAAAATGGCTAACAGTAAGTAGCCTTCACTTTGTGTTAATGTGTTCATAATATATTAATTTATTAATAAATACTTCCTGTAACAAATGCCAGTACAGCCTTTTGAATATGCAATTTGTTTTTCAACAACTCATTTTGTAATGATCGCCTTTCCCACACATCTTTTTTTGCTTCAATATCTGTTTCAAAGGGCATAGGGTTAATGAATTTCGCTCGATTGGTATTTTGCATATTTGCCATCGTAACTGTTCTGTCTTTATATTTTATATTTAACTTTTTTAATTTGTCGGTTTCATTTTCATGAATACATTTTAACTTTTCCGCATCAAAATCTTCAAAAAGGGAACTTCCCGTAGAAAAGGTTTTAATGAATTCCGAACTTACCCAGTTTCGTCCATAAACAATATCCTGATTTCTAAAACTGCTCTCAAAATTTTCGGTTTCTATTAATTCGCCACCATTTTCCTTTGCTTCTTTTTTACATTTTTCAACAATATTTCTATCTAAAGAAAACTCTTCCGGATTGCAAAGTGTGATATTCATCCCGAATTTTGAGGCAATTTTAAGTGTTTCGAGTGTGGGAGACCATGGTTTTACTTTCTTACCATTTGTCCATGTAATCAGGAGATTTTTTCCTTTTAATTCATCGTAACTATTCAGACCTAATGCTTCCTTGTATGTTTTCAATTCACAAAGCCCCTGGCACGGATGCCCGTCATCATGTCTTAAACTGACTATCGGCAAATGATCTTTAACTTTATCTATTTCATTAAAGTATTTTGCAGAATCACCATATTTCCAAATTATTTTCCCCTCTTTTGTATCAATAATATCCCCCGGATTTGGCAATCGAATTCCATATGCACAACAGTAACAGGAAAGAACTTTTATAAAATCAGAAACATCTTCGTTGTGCATAGTTTTGGGATCAATGAAATAAGAGGAACCTCCCAATTCAGTAATGGATGCATGAAATGAAATTTGGGTGCGGGTTGAGGGAGTATTAAAGTGTAAGGCTAATGTCTGGTTTTGTAGTAATGAAAAATAGTCTTTTTTCTTTAGTTCTATCTCATAAGAAATGTTAAGAATTTTTAAAAGTTCTGCTTTCTTTATATTCCTTATCTCAATTATATCCATTGTTGAGTTTTATTGTCATTTATCGACAAAAAATTAACTATTCTACTTTAAAGTTTATATTTTTTTAGAATATTCGATTCTTCAGTTGTTAATGATCTTGCAACTCGAAATCCAACATCAAAATTTGTATTCTCTGCGTAAACTTCTCCAAGATGGTCAAAATCAAATCCATCTTCACCTAATAACCAAGTGGCTCCTTTAATTGGCATTTTTTTCTTAGTTCTAATAAATTCATCTTCATCCTTTTCATTTCTATCAACCCACTCTCTTACATTTCCCATTGTACCATATGTTCCAAAATTATCAGGATTATCACTCATAACAGGAAGAGAATTTACTTTATTATCTAACAGTTTACTACGAAGATTAATCCCTTCTGATGTTAATTCTGTTTCAGAACTTTGTGAATCCTTGAGATTGGTATATTTATCCCACGGGTATTTGATTGAATAATTACCCTCTCTTGCAACATAATCCCATTCAATATTACTAGGCAATCTGAACCCCCCACTATTCTTGTTTTTCACAACTTGTATGAATTTACCATTCTTAAATGTAAATTTATAATACGTATCAATCTTTTCTTGTATGGATAACCAATTACAATAATATGCTGCGGCAAACCAAGAAATGTAAACAACCGGATGCTCTTTAAAACCATCAGGCATTCTGCCATCTTTCCAGTACAACAAGTGATAATCATTTAATATGTCTTTGAATTTATTTTTCTCTTTTGTAATATTGCTTCTTTTCCATAAAGAAGTATCTAATCCACTTTTGTTGTCCTTTAAAAAGTGTTCAAATTCATTATTTGTCACTTCCGTCTTTTTTATGAAAAAAGAATCAATATTTTTATTTTCCCTTTTATTAATGGGGATGATTAGAACAAATTTATTATTAAGTATAGTATATTTATTTTCCAAATGATTATTAAAATCAAACCAAGAATCTTCTGGGCTATATGCATCTGCAAGAATGTATTTCAAATTGGATACTAAGAATCTATATTTTGCTTGCTTGAGATTAATCTCCTTAATACGGGAGAGAAGATTACGAGTCTTATCTTTTAAAAATTCCGAAACAAAATCCAAGATTTCCTTACCATTCTTTAAGTAATTCCCATAAAAATTATATAATCCAAATATTCTTAATCCCTCATTAAATTTTTTTTGATCCTCCGCATTTATTAGATCAGCTAAATACTTACCAATAAAGAAACATTTAAGCCCTTCGGTTAAAAATATAAATTTTTCTTCATCTTTTGATTTTGATGTAAAAACAGTTTGACATTTTATATCATTATAAAACGCATCTATTTCAATAATTTTATCTTTATTTTGAATCCAGTCATTAAATCTATTTTTTGTCAGCCCGTCATAATTATGCTCAAATAAAAACCAAGAAATATCACAAATATAGTTTAACTTTTTTCTTGCCGAAAGTGGTATTATTTTTGGCTTTCCATCCTTAATTGCTGATAGATAGTTAATTGCTTTGTTTTTACTAATATTAAATTCTATAAAAGCATTATTGATTGACTCTTCAAAGATTTTTATTAAAGGTAACTCAACCGAAAGAAGATTCGTAAAACTATTAAAAAATGCTGGGTTTTTTGATAAATTATGTATTTCTTCAATTAAGGTTACATCATCTGTTCTTTTGTTCAAATCTTTTAAAGAAGAGAATTGAAATTCTTTTTGATTAACATTTAGTTTATTTGTAAGTTCGTCTATTGCATTTTGATCAAAGTCTTTTATTTTTAAAATGTTGTAGTTTCTATAAAATAATGGTTTCATTTTCGCATTGTGCGTGAAATATCTTTCTAATTCATTGTATGAATTAAATTGATTAATTCTTGTAGCGATAATAATTCTTTGGTAATTTTTTGAAAACGATATTATATCGTTAAGGTAATAGGTAAGTATTTCTTTATTTAATCTTTTTGATATCTCATCAAATCCATCCAATAATAAAACAATATTCCCCATTTTTAGCATTAAATCCCAAATCTCCCAATTAAATCCACTACCTAAAAAACTAATTTCATATAACTCACTAACATGATTAATAATATTTTCTTCAATAGAGTTTAATTTAATCGTACTTCTTGAAATATTACCCAGATTAATGTAAACTACAGGGGGATTTACCCACTTACTATCACTATTATTGCTTTTGATATTTAAAGGATTAATATTTCTATGCTTTGAGTTTTGGTTTTTTAAAAAATGTTTTACACACCATGTTTTCCCAACACCCCTATCGCCAATTACTAAAATTGGGAAATTTATTAGGCTTTTCTTAAGCCAGCAATTTATTAATACATCACTAAAATGTTCAGAATTGCAAGCTGATAGTTCATCCGGATCATTTAAGTAATCAATCTTTCGATTAATATACTCTAACTCAATTCTTTCAAAATCTTCATCATTCTTAATTTTTTCAAAATAATTTGATAAATTAATAAATATGTCAAATAAATCATTTGGAGTAATGATTGATAAATTGAGATACTTATCTAAATTCATTTTCTCTTTATACGATTTTGTATCTAAAATGAAGATCTGAGAAAATTTTGTCTCATAATATTCATTGACAATATCCAATTTATGGTAATCAGAATTACGTTCTTGCGGTATGATAAATAATAAATTTTTATAGATTTCAATTTTTTTAGAACTTTGGTTTAGGTATGAGAATAGATTAGAATTACTTTCATATTGATAGAGGAAATAACCTGTACTATTATCAACTTCTTCATCAGTAGTCTCTTTACTTAGATTTATTGATGTATTGGATTCTATACGATCCATAAAATCAATGATATTAGTCAATGTGTTCATGAGCTAACTTTTTTTAATTGTTCTATACAATTTTGGCATAATGTATCTTTTAATTATTGGATTACCAAAGCCTTTAGCTTCATAATAACAATCAAAATCAATTTTAAAAATTCCTGAGCTTACAATAATATCATTGGCGTAATAATCATTAGTTTCACTTATGCAATCATTAATATCAAAATAAATACGACTTTTATCATTGTCTGAACTTGATAATAATTTTATAATCTCTAAATATTTCTGCAGTTTATCCGGGCTTCTTTTTTTATAAAAATTTATAAAACTAATAATATTAGCAAGATAATTACATGCACGTTCGTTATTTTCAGTACTATATTGGAGCCAATATTTTTCAGTATCAAATATATATTGTAAAAGGTCTGATGGTGGTGGTTGTCTTTTTTCATCTTTACCTTTAAGCCTTTCAAGTCTTTCAAATATATACAGATAAATAAGTTTTATAACAAAATATGGATACCCATTCGTATATTTAAAAAAATCCGTAAGAAAATCTTCTTTAGTTATCTTTTCTGCCTCACATAAAGGTGTAAGTATCCTGCCGGTTTCTTTTTCATTGAAGAAACGAGTGTTAACTACTATCTTACGATCACCCAATTCGTCAATAATTTGAGGATCAATAAACCTCGTGATAATAATGAATTCAATGACACTTGCTTTACGGTTGCCTTTTCGTATATATTTAATCAATTCATTCCTGAAATTTTCATAAAGTGTTACGGTGAACATTTTTTGAAAATTGCTAATAGCGAATTCAATTACTATTTTTGTATCATTATTAATAACAATCTTAGCTTCCTTAAAACGCTTTTCAAAAAAATCATTTAGAACATCAAAACCAGTATAATTTCGTGCACTTAGTCTAATTTCAGTAGATTCCTTGTACTTTCGATACGTTTCTAAAGGAGTTGTATTAATGGATTGGTAATCATTTAATACAGAACTAACCTCCGGGTCACTGCTATAAAAACTCAATAATCCTTCGTATATAGTCTGGAGCCATGAGGCAAATATATAATCAGTAGATCTTTTCTTCTCAAAAGTATTATTTATGTTTGTCCCATCAAATGCTATTACACACTCTTTTGATTGCAAAGAAAGATAATTTTTAACCAATGTTCTTTTCCCCGTTAATTGTGGCCCATGTACAATAACGCAATCAAATTCCTTTTGACGAAGTTCGTTTATTTTATCGTCTAATTGAATATGAAAAATTGATTCAGGCTGTTTTCCGCGAATTGCTTCATTATTGTGTTTTCTTAAAATATTTATCTCATGTAGTAGTTTTTCATATTCTTGCATAGAAGCCACATTAAAGTGCTCTTCAATTATTTCAGGAGAAGGAGATGGTTTATTTAAATCTTGATCCTTATTAAGATTAGAATCTTTCTCTACACTTTTTGAAGGTTCATATTCTTTAATTATTTTATTTAAGATTGGGATGTCGTCTTTTTTTTCTTTTATTTTTATTAGAACCGTAATTGCAATTTTTTTACCCTTGATTGCATCTAAAACATTATAAATGTTTTCTTCAAGAGATAGCTTGTTGTTAGTTTCTAAATCATCGAAATTATTAATCAAATTATAAAAAACTGCATTTTCGGTATTTCCTGAAAATGCTCGTTTAATTCCATTGCATAATTTTTCACGGTTACTCGAAATTTGTGTTGCTAATCCCATTTTATTCTATATTTATCATTTCTTCATACATTTTACAGATTTTCAATAACGTGTTGTCGCCATCTTTATCTTTACTTAATTTCCTAAATACATTATATTTTAGTCCATTATTTTTGCCTTTGAGTAAATCAAGAAAGGTGTAGATCACTTCACTTGGAGCTACTTTTTGTGGAATATCACTTAAATCAAAACCTGCAAATGATATGAGCCTTAAAAACCTGTTTATATCATTTTTATAATATTCAAGCAAATGAATATATAATAACTCTTGGGTAATATATCCTTCGTTCCTGATTAGTTTTTCGTTATCATGTATAGCTATTTCTAATTCACTAATGCTTTTAGCAGGCTCATCATTTGATAATATTTCTTTATTTAAGATTTTCCTTATAGCATTTATACCAACAATCAGTTGATTATTAGTTTCTTTTAATTCCTCCCTAAGTTTAAATACTTCATTTATGGAATCTTTTGTAATATCATTATTAGAATTTAATGTTTCGATTATTTGATTATGTTTAAAAGTGCCTTCAACTTCGTTAGCGGCATAAAGATACATTTCAATAGGTGCACCTGCTGGCCCGGCTAAAGTCGATAAACCTTTGAGTATTGTATTTATAATATTCATATTTCTTTTTTTTGATGTAGATTTTTTATGTGGTTATTCTAATATTTTATTCACCATAAAATTCCATATTTCAGATAAGTTTTATTCCCAACCATAACAATTACAATTTCAGACCTTTTAACGGCTCTACGGGCTTTCTCCTTCCCAGCCTCTTTCTGGTGCAGCTTCTTTCAAAGAATGATCAATTACTCCAAATGGGGAGTCAGACAATTTAGATTGGCCGATAATAAAATCTTTTAGTACTTTGTCATTCTCAAAGTCAAAACTTACAAAAACGCTTTTCCTGTCCATGACATTTGTTTTAGTTAACTAAAACCATATAATTTCCTGTATTCTTCAGCTAATTTTTATATATTGGTAGCAAGCTCCGTTACAAATATTGATCGTGTGAAGGATTATGTGATTTGCTAATTTACTTGGCTGTTTATGCAAAACAAAATCTTTCCGGTAGGTCAGTATTCTAATTATATGTTTTTAATTTTCGTTTCATTTTTCATGCCACATGCATCTTCTATCCTGGCAGGCAACTACCATATATCCTCACTTCTCTAAAACACAAGTACCATATATTTACAATTATGTTCTTTGTTGCCTGTTGTTATAAGCTGCGGAAAATATTGAGTCGGGTGTGTTTGTATGATGTCTTCAAAACAGTGCTGTTTTTATATTTCCCAAAAGTAATAAATATTCTTTTAATAAACAAAAGTGCAGTATCCCGATAGGGTGTTGCGATTTCATATACATTGTCCCGCCGGTTTTTAATTTATTCTTTGGGTAATCCAGGTTAATATGTCGTCATGGACTTCCTGGTAGTTAATTTCATCTAAAATCCCATGCCTTGCTCCTTCATACAACTTTAATTCTATATCCTTTACTCCATATAGTTTTAAATCGTTGTATAGTTTGGAGATGCCTTTTCCAAATTCCCCAACCGGATCCATGCTGCCGGAAATCAACAACAACGGTCTCGACAAATCTGAATTTAATATGTTTTTCTTTTTATTTACATAACTGACCGCACTTAATAAGTCGTAAAAGTATTGCATGGTGGGTACTATCTTTATACCGAATGGATCAGACAGATAATCCTTAACTCTTTCTTCGTCTCTCGAAAAAGCATCAAATGCTGTTTTTCCGGGCGTAAAGCTTTTGTTCATATTATCAATGACGGATTTATTAAAAGAAGCATTTCTTTTTTTGCTTCCAAATAATTTTAATATTCTTACCACTCCTAATCCAAAAGTTTCTTTTATTCCCGGCTTTCCTGAAGCTGCCGCAAGAATAACCAAATCACCAAATTTTTTATCGTTCATCAATGCCAGTCTTGCCATTGTTGACCCCATACTTAGTCCTAAAACGACTACCGGTAAATCTGGGTGTTTTGATTTGATGTACTGATTAAAAAAAATAATATGCTCCGTTGCCTTTATTAATCCATCCTTATCTGCCATATGTCCAATGTCCGAAATTGATTTAGCTGTTTTACCATGCCCAATATGGTCTTCTGAATAGATTACAGCACCGTTTTTGTTTAAAAACTGAGCCAGTCTTTCATATCTTCCGGAATGGTCCATCATCCCATGTATTATTTGAAAAGCAAACGTTGGTTTTTCATGCTCCCATTTGTAACATACTATCTCTGTTCCATCTGGTGTTTTTAATTTGAAATTTTTATAATTCATTTTACTACCATTTACTTTAGGATTTTTAGTTCGCCGGAGCCAGCGTATATCCCCGCCTCTTTTATGCACAAGTGCCAGAAATTTACAATATGCCCTTTGTGCCTGTTGTTATAAGCTGCGGAAAATATCGAGTCGGGTGTGTTTGTTCGGTGTATTCAAAACCGTGCTGTTTTTATATTTCCCAAAAGTAATAAATATTCTTTTAATAAACAATATTATTACTGAAGTTTCGCACATGTTGTAGAAAAGCGAGTAATCAAATGAATACAA
>CAYQXT010000026.1:0-16828 GCA_964421365.1 uncultured Bacteroidaceae bacterium | reverse complement strand
CGTACATTAACTGATTTAAAAGCAGAATTAAATTGCTATGTAATTGAAGGCGACCAGCAAACTTTTAATGATGCAAACCGGATACAAGCTCTGGAAATACCGGTAGTTCAGATAAATACCGGACAGGGTTGTCATTTAGATAGCGATATGGTAAACAAAGCCGTAAAAGAGCTAAAACCAGCCGAAAATTCGGTTCTTTTCATCGAAAATGTGGGTAATCTAGTTTGTCCTTCGCTTTTTGATTTGGGCGAAAATAAAAGAGTAGTAATTATTAGTGTTACCGAAGGCGATGACAAGCCCATAAAATATCCCGATATGTTTCTGAGTTCGGATATTTGCATTATTAATAAAACAGATTTATTGCCCTATGTGGATTTTGATGTCGAAAAAACCAAAGAATATGCCCTTAGAGTTAATCATCACCTACAATTTTTTGAACTATCAGTAAAATCTGGAGAAGGCATGGAAGAATGGTACAAATGGCTCAAAAAAATGAAGAGTAAAGAATGAAGAATATAAAGTGTAAAATGAAGAATTGTACGTTAATGGAATTAGTAATTCATTAACCATTCACCATTAACAATTATCTAAGTGTCAACCTATCATATTCATATATCCGGTCAGGTACAGGGCGTGGGTTTTCGGCCTTTTATCTATAAATTAGCCATAGAATATCATCTATATGGCTGGGTAAATAATAGTGCTACCGGTGTACATATTGAAATCAATTGTAATCCCAAAAAATTGGACTTATTCTGTGAACTAATTAAAAAAAATAGGCCTAAATTATCTATTATCAGTAATTTAACTTTTTGGAAAGCAGAAAATAAGTTTTTCAAGGATTTTCGGATAATTCATTCCGATGATAACGATCAGCCCAATTTACTTTTAACTCCTGATTATGGTATTTGTGAGGATTGTCGTAAAGATATTTTGGATAAAAGCAATAAACGTTTGGCTTATGCTTTTGCCACCTGCACCAATTGTGGCCCTCGCTACTCCATAATAAAACAATTGCCTTACGACAGAGAAAATACGACAATGCAAGGCTTTGAAATGTGCTCTTCCTGTGATGAAGAGTATCATAATCCTTTAGACAGGCGCTATTATTCGCAAACCAATTCTTGCCCTGATTGTGCAGTTAAATTCTCCATAGCGAGTGCTTCTCAAGACTATTCGCAAGCAGACGTTTTAGATCGGTTAAGTATTTATCTGAAAGCCGGCAAAATTGTAGCCATCAAAGGAATAGGCGGCTTTCTGCTACTTGCTGATGCCACAAATGGCGATACTATAAAGCGATTACGACAACGTAAAAAGCGCCCCTACAAGCCATTTGCTCTTATGTATCCCACTGATAAATTACTTTTAGACGATATCGAAACCAGCAAAAAAGAGTGGCAAGCCTATAAAAGCATAGAAGCACCTATTGTATTATTTCAACTAAAAAAACAGCTTAGAAGTGGATTGAAAAATGAATTAATTGCTCCTTTTCTGGATCGAATAGGCGTGATGCAGGCTTATACGCCTTTATATATACTTATTATGCAGATGGTGTCTTTTCCTGTAATTGCAACAAGTGCAAATGTTAGTGGCTCGCCGATTATTTATCAGAATAAAAAAGCAGAAAGCGAACTGCAAAATATGGCCGATTTGATAGTGAATAATAATAGAGAAATAGTTGTTCCACAAGATGATAGCGTTATTCAATTCACACATGAATTTACTCAGAAAATAATTTTACGCCGTTCGCGTAGCTTTTCGCCCACTTTTATCGACCCATATAAATCGGTTGAAAGTAAAGAAACTTTACTTGGCGTAGGTGCCGGATTGAAAAGTAGTTTTTGTTTTTATCATCAGAAAAACACTTACATTAGCCAAAACCTGGGCAATTTGCTTAGTTTTGAAACACAGGAAGCTTATGAGCATACCTTAAGGCATTTTTTCGAACTATTTAGAGCACATCCTGTACAAATTGTGTGTGATTATCACCCTCAGTATTTTTCTACACAATTTGCTCAACAACTAACAGATGACTTTCAGGCCAAATTGCATCCCATTCAGCATCACAAAGCGCATTTTGCGGCCGTTTTGGCCGAAAACAACCTGATTGCAACCAAAAGTCTGGTTATGGGCATCGTCTGGGATGGGGTTGGTTTGGGCGATGATCAGCAAATCTGGGGAGGCGAATTTTTTTCTTATACTTCTGGTAAAATGAACCGAATAGCACATTTTGAGTACTTTAAGCATCTTGCTTTTGACAAATTTGCTATGAGTCTACGCCTTCCGGCTTTGTCGCTTTGTTACGAACAAGAAAAAAATTTAAAAAGGCTACAAAATAAGTTTAGTACTACCGAATGGAAAATTTATAGGCGACTTTTGCAAAAAAAAGCTCCCTTACTCACCGATAGTGTAGGCCGTATTTTTGATGCCGTAGCCAGTCTGTTAAATATAAAAGATGAAAATTCGTATGAGGGTGAAGCGGCTATTCTTTTGGAAGCTTTGGCACAAAAATGCCAAAAAAAGGTTACTTTAGAGCAAGCTTATATTCAAAAAATAGAGGGGAATAGTATTCCTGCAAAGAGAATGATAGGGAAAATTTGTGATGATATTGAAAATGGAGTAGATTATAGCAAAATAGCCTATAAATTTCATCTTTCGCTCGTAAAAATCATTCAGTTAGTGGCAGAAAAATACAGGATTAGACATTTAGCCTTTAGTGGTGGTGTTTTTCAGAATTCACTTCTAATAGACCTTATTATTAAATATTCTAAAAATAAATATACCCTTTATTTTCATCAAAATCTATCGCCCAATGATGAAAATATATCGTTCGGGCAATTAGTGTTTTATAGTAATAATTTAAAATGAGCAATTATGTGTTTAGCAATCCCCGGAAAAATTGTAGAATTTACCAATGAATTGGATGAAGTATTCCGAATGGCAAAAGTAGATTACGATGGCATTCAGAAAGAAGTGAATATGTCCATGCTGCCCGAAGCAAAAGTAGGCGATTTTGTAATGGTGCATGTGGGGCTTGCCATAAGTATTGTAGATGAAGAAGAAGCACAGAAAACCATGGATTTTTTGAAGCAAATGGGCGAGTATGATGAGGAGTGTGAAGAGTGAATACAAATAAAAGAATAATTCTTAGTATTGATCTAAGCCGAATGAATAGAATAAAACACAAAAGAAATACTCAGGTCGAAATTGATATGGATGATGTTAAGAAACTTTATGACATACAAGTAGAAAGCGTAAAAGGGATAGAACTTGAAAATAAGGTGATTGCTTTTAATGCTTTTTTTAACGAATAAATAGTATGAAAATTGAAATAATACAATCATTAACAAATAATTTTGAAGCACATTTCTATACAACTGATGAAGGGATAGAATTTTGGCTTGCTCGTGATTTGCAATATCTGCTTGGCTATGCAAAATGGGAAAATTTCAGCAAAGTTATAACCTAAGCTAAAATTGCTTGTAGAGTCAGCAATAAACGCAGAAAATTTTGTAGAAATTTTCATTTAAGTATACTTAAAATGACTTTTTAGCCCAAAAAATCTAGGTTTTCTAATGTGTTGTTTATGCGGTTAATCTTAAAATATAAATAGATGAAATACCTTCAAGAATTTCGTTCGCCCGAATTAGTAAAGTCTTATCTGAAAGAAATACACGAAATTACAGTTTCCAACTGGAATATAATGGAAATTTGTGGCGGACAGACCCACAGTTTACTCAAAAATGGCATTAATGATTTATTACCCGACAAGATAAGGATGATTCATGGGCCGGGCTGCCCTGTTTGTGTAACTCCGCTCTCACTTATTGATGAGGCTATTTATTTAGCCGAAAAAAAGGCAGTAGTTTTATGCTCTTTTGGCGATATGTTACGTGTTCCGGGTTCTGCAAAAAGCCTGCTCGAAGCCAAAGCAGGCGGAGCTGATATTCGCATTGTTTATTCGCCTATGGATGCGGTAATATTAGCTAAAAAAAATCCCGAGAGAGAGGTCGTTTTCTTTGCGGTAGGATTTGAAACTACTGCACCGGCCAATGCCTTGTCGGTTATTCAGGCACAGATGCTTAAGCTTAACAATTTTTCCATATTAAACTCTCATGTTTTAGTACCTCCGGCTCTTGAAGCCATTTTTAACGATGAGGATACAAACGTGGATGCCGTTCTGGCTGCTGGCCATGTCTGTGCCATAATGGGAACTGACGAATATAATCCTTTGGTCGAAAAATACATGAAACCCATTGTGGTAACTGGTTTTGAACCCGTAGATTTACTAAAAGGAATTCTTTTCGCTGTCCGGCAATTAGAAAAAGGAGAATATAAACTGGATAATGCCTATAAGAGAGTTGTAAAAAAAGATGGTACGCCTATTGCCAAAGCAAGAATTTTCAATGTATTTGAAATTTCGGACAGAGCTTGGCGCGGCATTGGTATCATTCCGCTAAGTGGTTATCAACTGAAAGCAGAATTTGTAGCTTTTGATGCCCATCAGAAATTCAAAGTAAATATTGATAAAGTAGAGGAATCGAAAGACTGTATTGCCGGCCAAATTCTGAAAGGCATACAGAAACCACTTGAATGCATCCAATTTGGGAAAATATGTACACCCGAACACCCACTTGGTGCACCTATGGTTTCCTCCGAAGGCGCTTGTGCTGCTTATTTTTCTGTTAGCGGGGGTGAACTTTGAATTCATTTGGAATGGAATACTGAAAATATAGATTTTGAAGAGCAATAGCGAATTAAAAAATTAGTATGAAGGATAGAAAGATAAAAATGCAATTAAGCTGTCCGATGCCGAAATTGGATTATGATGTGATAACCTTGGGTCATGGAAGCGGTGGCGTACTTACCAACCGTTTATTAAATGATGGAGTTTTTGATTTGTTTAAAAATGATTTTTTAGATAAGCAACATGATGGGGCAATTTTTAGCTTAGAGGGAAAACTGGCTTTTTCTACTGATAGTTTTGTGGTCTCCCCCTTTGCCTTTCCGGGAGGAAATATTGGCGAACTGGCTGTTAACGGAACGGTAAATGATTTAGCTATGTGTGGTGCTGTGCCCAAATACCTTTCGCTCGCCTTTATTATTGAAGAAGGTCTGAAAATGAGCGAATTTTGGAATATTCTCGTGGCTATAAAATATGCGGCCGAAGAAGCTGATATAAAAATAGTTACTGGTGATACGAAGGTGGTAGAAAAGGGTAAAGGCGATAAGATTTTTATTAATACAACCGGTATTGGGGTTTTGCATCCAAAGGCCAATATTGATGAAAGCAGTATGAAAATTGGCGACAAAATTATTGTCAGTGGAAATATTGCTTCGCATGGAATGGCAATTATGTCCGTGCGCGAAGGCTTGGAATTTGAAACTGATATTTTGAGTGATACTCAGAACCTGAATGATTTGACAACTGTATTGTTAGATGAATTTGGTGAGGCGATTCATTTCTTCAGAGACCCCACGCGGGGTGGTTTGGGAACAACGCTCAACGAGATAACAAACAACGCTGATTTTGGGATTGATATTTTCCAAGATTCCATTCCAGTTTTACCACAAGTCGATTCTGCTTGCGAAATACTGGGTTTAGACCCTATTTATGTGGCTAACGAAGGTGTTTTTATGAGCATTATTTCTCCTGATATTGCAGATGATTTTATGCGAGAAATAAAAGGTCATCCCAAAGGGGAAAATGCAGAAATAATAGGAGAAATAGTGGAAACTCATAAAGGAAAAGTGGTGATGCACAGTCCTATTGGCGGCAAAAGAGTTGTAAATATGCTCATTGGCGAGCAATTACCTAGAATTTGCTAAAAAGTAGCTGTAAAATTCAGCAATGACTTCGCTCAAAGCGGAGCCATCGCTAATATATCTGCTCCACAAAAGCTTCGCTTAGAGCAAGTCTCTTGCTAGAATTCAAATTTATTTTTTCAGTACAATTATCCGTGCTGATTTGGCAGCCATTGGAATGTCTTCTAAAGACGATAATTCCTCCTCGTTTACCACATCATAGCCTTTGGTATATTTGCTCAAAATTTCGGCACATTTATCGGTGTGTGCTGTTTGTGCATAACGATTATTTAAAATCAGCATAACGGCCTCATCATCCGTATATCGGAACATGATATAAACTCCGTTATCCGGTATAAACTGCATTAATTTACCACTCTGAACGGCCCTATTGCTTTTTCGCCAATTAAGTAGCTTTTTGGTGAAAATTTGGGCATTAATTTGCTCTTTTGTCAAACCTTTTTGAGTAAAAGCATTTATTTTATCGCCCTGCCAGCCGCCCGGAAAATCCTTGCGAATATTAAAATGGCCTTCGGAACCAAAGCCGTCCATCAAGATTTCCGTACCATAGTATATTTCAGGTATTCCACGGGTAGTCAGTAAAAAGCTAAGTGCCATTTTATAAATATTCTGATTGTAATTTATTGCACTATAAAAACGGTCAATGTCATGATTATCTAAGAAAATCACATTATTCCCTGGATTTGGATAGACTAAGTCCTGTGCTAAAGTGTAGTATATGCTGGCAATACCTTCTTTCCAGCCTTCTTTGTGAGTAAAAGCCTTTTGCATGGCAAAGAACAGAGGGAAATCAGTAAGTGATTTCAAATTGGAATTATAGCCATCTTTATTGGGCGCATTTTTCTGCCAATAAGCCGATAAAGCTTCGCTATGTATCCATACTTCGCCTACAATATTAAAGTTGGGATATTCATTATTCATTCGGGCACACCAACGGCTCATCATGTGCTTTTCGGGGTAGGGATGTGTATCCATTCTAATTCCGTCCAAACCGGCATATTCTACCCACCAGATAGCATTTTGAGTTAGGTAGTTTTCCACATAGGGATTATCCTGGTTTAAGTCGGGCATAGAAGTGTCAAACCAGCCTTTTTCGAGCAATTTCTCATCGTAATTTGAGCGATAAGGGTCGCAGGTAACCATTGCCCGATAATTGGTACGGGTAAATTTGTCAAACTGATGTACCCAGCTTTTCATCGGCATATCTTTGATTAGGTAGTTTCCTGTTCCGCAGTGATTAAAGACCATATCCATAATCACTTTCAGACCTTTTTCATGACTTTTTTTTACGAAATCGAGATAGGTCTGATTGCCTCCATGACGAGGGTCAACGTTATAATAATCGGTGATGGCATACCCATGATAGGAAAACTTGGGCATATTATTTTCTAATACAGGATTGACCCAAATGGCTGTAAATCCCATATCTTTTATATAATTTAAGTGATTAATAATTCCCTGTATATCCCCCCCATGGCGCCCATTACCATTTGTACGGTCAGCTTTTTCGAGCATCCCTTTTACGTTGTCGTTTTGCGGGTTGCCATTGGAAAAACGGTCGGGCATGACCAAATAAATGACATCAGAAGGATTAAAACCGATTCGCTGTGCCGAATTTTTAGCACGTGTCTTTAGAGCATAATCATACGAAAATGACTTTTCGCCGACTTTGAAATTTAATTTCATTTTTCCGGGCTTTGTGCTATGGCTAATATCCAAATCGACAAAGAGATAGTTTGGGTTTTCTACTCTGTTGAGTTTTAGTAATTTAACTCCTTTGTGTTTAAGACTTAATTCAGCTTGGCCAATATTATTACCATAAACAAGTAGCTGAAGTTTCGTGTTTTTGAAACCAATCCACCAGTTTGGTGGGTCTATTCGTTCGATGTTTTTTGTAGCTTGTGCATTTGCATCTAACATGAAAAAACTAATTAATATTAAAAATAAAAACTTTATACGCATTTGAATAATTGTTAATTTTTGATGATAAGAAAAAGAAGCCTGAAGTTTGGCTATTGCCTACACCTCAAGCCTTTTAATTATTTATAAAAAACCTCATAAGCATGAGGTGTCAGCTCGATTTCAATATTTTTATTTAATTTCTGCACCTGATTACTAAAAAGTTCTCTGAATTCGGTATTAATTTCTGAATTTAATAATTTAATTTTTTGGGGTTCATCAGAAAAATTAACGACAAATAAAACTTTGTTCTCGCCTTTTGTTCGTAATATAGTAGCTACTTTTTCCGGTGCAGAATTTTTAAGCATTTTAAAACTTCCTCCTGCAGAACCGTTAAATAAAGCTTTATTTCGGTGTTTTAATAAATTAAGCTTAGCATAAAACTCTTCTAAAGTTGTATCCTGATTCCAGTTTATGGAATCTTTATCGAAAAATAAAAGCCGTTTATTTAATCCGGCTTCCTGACCATTATAAATCAGGGGCATTCCAGGCATGGCATAAGTAATTACAGCAAAATCTCTTACATCATTTCCAAGGCGCTCGTAGGCTGTTCCATTCCATGTGTTTTCATCATGATTAGAAGTGAAATACATACGGTAATCATTGGCTGAAAAACGAGAATTATTTCTCTTTATGTATTGGCCTATATCTTTTAAATTTTGCTTGTTCTGTGCAATCTCGTTCATGACATGATGAAATTCCCAGGCATAAGACATGTCAAATGCTTTTTTCTGTAATTCTGGTTCTTCGGCTTCGGCTAGCATAAATACAGGCTTTACAGAATCTAAGACCACCCGTGTACTATCCCAAAAATAGGTAGGAACCATGCTGGCTACGTCACACCTAAAGCCATCTACATTGGTTGTTTTAAGCCAATATTTCATGGCATCGGTCATATAGTTACGTAAGCCTTGATTATCGTAATTTAGGTCGATAACGTCGGCCCAATCGGTTCCGGCTGGCGGACCGGGATTTTCAACGGAATCCAGCGTGTACCAGTCTTTATGCTCAGTAAATAGATCGTTATCCCAAGCAGTATGGTTTGCTACCCAATCGAGAATAACTTTAAAGCCCATATTATGTGCTTTTTTTACGAGATTCTTGAACTCATCCATAGTTCCATAATCGGGATTTACTGCTTTGTAATCTCTTACTGCATAAGGACTCCCCATAGTTCCTTTTCTGTTTTTTTTGCCAATAGGATAGATAGGCATCAACCATAAAATATCTACGCCCAACTCCTTCAAACGGGGTAAATCTTTTTCAAAAGCAGCAAAAGTCCCTTCGGGTGAGTATTGCCGAATATTTACTTCATAAATAACTGCATTTTTACTCCACGCTGGATGTGTAACTCCTTTTACCACTTCTTTTGCAGGTACTTTGGTTTGATTGTTTTGGCAGGAAACAATTAATAGGCCGGCCAAAAACAGGCTAACAACAAAAATCAAATTTTTCATATTTTTTTATTTTATAAACAATGCTTGTATTTATTTCTATGACGTTCCTAGGTGAGCTATCGCTTACGCTATGAGGTCTTTTATTTAATTACTAATTATAAATGAGTTCGGTTTAAAAAAACGGTCGGATGGATAGATTTATTAAAACTGTAAAAATGGACAGCTCATTTACAGTTGAGTAATGAAGTCGTCCGACCGATTTTGATGTAAATTTACCTTTTTATACTGGACTCATGAATGACTAATTGATAATTCATTTGAACTACAATATTTATTTCTACCAATGATGCTCAACGAGAGGTTATCGCTCTCGCTTTGAACTCTTTTACTCTTCACTCTTCACTTTTTTCTTTGTTAAGATATCAAAATAATTAGCTTTAATAGTAATTTTGAGTTTATTCCCTTCCACTTTTACGGAATTACCAAAATTAGATTCTAAAGGATAATCACTGAAATCTTTTGGAATTTCTATATTTAATGTTTTATCCTCTTGGGCTTTATTAATCACTAGAATAGCGATTTGATCGAAATATTGGCGTAGTAAAACAAAGTTTGTACTATCTGCTTTTAAAATTTTGGTATCGCCATAAATTAGTGGCAATTGGTGTCGGCGCAGATAGTATATTTTTTTGGCTCGTAATAAAGTTGCTTGTTCGTAGGTGTTTAGTTGTTTGCCAAAGCGCATCATTCTGCGGCAATCGGGGTCGTTTGCTCCTGGCATTCCATATTCATCGCCATAAAATATCACCGGTATTCCGGGCAAGCTAGCCATTAAAGCAGTTAGTTGAGAAAGTTTGAAATAGGCTGCTGTATCTCGTACTTCGATATCGCGAGTCCAGCCGGCCAATTTAGAATCTTCGTTAAATTTTACCGAGCCATCGGCCAGTGAGATAAAGCGCGGACGGTCTTGATTGCCGGTAATATAGCCCATTAAATTATGAGCGCCATAGGCTTTTAAACTCTCATCGATTCTATATTTCAGATTAGAAAAATCAACATTCGGTATTGCCAGAGCTGCCACGGCCGCATCGTAAACATTAAAATCAAACTGCCCGTCTAATTCGCCTGAATTTACATAACTGCTTATCAATTCGGGGCTTCCATAGGTTTCTCCAATTTGATAAATACTCCTGTCTTTCTGGGATACGATTGTTTTTTTGATCTTATAGCTTAACGTTCGCCAAAAAGCGTGCTGTATATGCTTGGTTGCGTCATGTCGGAAACCGTCTATATTATAGTTTTGTATCCAATATAAAGCAGAGTCTGTCATAGCGCTTACTACTTGTGGTTTACTAAAATCGAGAGTTGGCAAAAAAGTATCGAACCAAGTGGTTAACCTGTGGCTGTCCCACTTTTGCAAATTAAGCGAACCGTCAGGTAGAGCCATAGAAGTAGTCCAGTCGGGATGCTCTTTATATAGCGGATGCTCTTTATGCACATGATTGGCTACATAATCCAAAAATACATTTATATCTTCGGCGTGTGCTAGGCTCAATAAGGTTTTGAACGTAAGAGAAGTTCCAAATCTTTTATCAATTTGTGTGGAAGAAATTGGCCAGTAGCCATGATAACCGGAAAACTTTGTTTTTGGATGTTCTATTTGTCCCCATGCATCCCAGGGATTTTGTATTACTGGCGAAATCCATAGTGAATTTATATTTAATTTTCCAAAATAATTATCTGTAATTACTTTGGATATTCCAGCTAAATCGCCCCCGAAATAATCGACTTTGGGTAGAACATCGGGCGAATTTAGTCGTTTTGTATTGGAAGTATCGCCATCTACAAAGCGGTCTATCATGATATTATAAATTATATCACCATATTTTTCTTTTCGGCTCACTTCTCGTGCATCCTGCAATAAATGACCGTTTTCCAAAGGAATCAATAAATCGTTACTTATGCCATCTGCATTATAAGCCCAAACACGATAAAATGTTCTTTTGTAATCGTTTACCTGCAAGGGAGCCAGGATGTGAATCAGACCATTTTTCTGACTATAATATTTACTGCTGAGTTGGTGATTTTGCCAAAATACTATGATACTATCTGTTTTCCCTTCGATTTTTATGAAAAGTTCCTTCCATTTATGGGTTGCCGTCTGCAAATGGGGCACTTGGGGATTTGTATTTCCCACGCTTAAAACTGAATTATAACTCCCGGAACCATTTGGCACGGTTTCTTTGGAATTCGGGTCGTGAATTTCTTTACCGTCAACTATCAACAGATAGGCATATTTCCCGGGGCTAAGATTCATGGTGTTTTCCCATGTATTTCCTTTTTTATGAAATACTAAACTATCAGGATTCCAGCCATTCATTTCTCCCTTAATCTGTACTTTTTTGACATTTTTATTAGCAGAATAGCTTAAATGTACTTTTGCTTTGCTATTTTTTTTAATTAAAATGGCATAAGGAGTTTTCTTATGCCAAATTTTCAGTACTGAAAGCTTTGGGATGGTAGTTTTTTTCCATATTTTGAGATTTTTTTTATCTTCCGATAGTTTAAATCCAAAATTAACATCCATAGAAATACTGTCGATGTTTTTTTCTGGGTTTAGAATATAATCAGTTGTATATAAATGACTTGTGTCGGCGTACAATGTGAAAGGTGATGCCAAGCCCTGAATAATGCTTTTATTATCGGTTCTTAATTTCCCTTCTTCTTCGGTTTTACACGCCGAAAAGATTGTAAAAAGAATAAATAGCCAAAATAGTTTTTTCATGATTCCTTTATTTTAATGTAGAAAATTGTTCAATAGAGTGCAAGTTAGTAAAAAAATTAGATTTACTAATACATAGTTATAAGTGCTTGTGTTTTTATGATTTTACAAATTGTAATTATTTATAACTATTTGTTTTACATTTTGTTAGTAAATAGTCTCGTCAAAAAAAGACTTCGTCAGATTTTTTTATAGTTTAATAGTGAGTTTCTCGCTACCTTTTACTTTAATTCCTTTATTATTTACCTTTATTGTTGTTGTTTTTCCATTCAGATTTTCAATTGTGAATTCATTTTTGCTAATTTTTATTCGCATTAAGGAACCTTTAAAACGAAGTAAAAATGAATAAGATGTCCACTTGCGGGGTATGGAAGGATGAAAATGTAAATGTCCATCAACGATTCTCTTACCTGCAAAGCCTTCTACAATAGATAACCATGTTCCGGCCATACTGGTAATATGGCAGCCCTGAGCCACCTCATTATTATAGTCATCTAAATCTAAACGGGCAGTACGTAAATATAATTCATAGGCTTTTTTAGAATTATCTATGCGTGAAGCTATTACCGAGTATATACAAGGCGAAAGTGAGGATTCGTGAACGGTCAGCGGCTCATAAAAATCAAAATGTTTACGGATAGTATTCGTATTGAACTCATTTTCAAAGAAATAAATGGCCTGAAGGACATCGGCTTGCTTAATATAACAAGAACGTAAAATCCTATCCCATGACCAATGCTGGTTTATCGGTCGCTCATCTTCGGGTATGGTATTCGCAGGCCGGATGTCTTTATCTAAATAGGCATCTTGTTGTAAAAAAATTTGCCTTTTTTCATGATAAGGATAATACATTTTGTTAATAATATCCTTCCAACGGGATTGCTCGGAAAATTCATTAAAATTTATTTTGCGGATAATTTCAGAAAAGCGAGCTGGATGATTCTTCTTTACATGGACAATTGCTTCCTGAGTATATTTCATTGTCCATGTAGCTAATTTATTGGTGTAGAAATTATTATTTACGTTGTTTTCGTATTCGTTGGGGCCGGTAACCCCGAGCATTACGTATTTTTTCTTTTCATCCGAAAAATTAATTCGCTGTGCCCAGAAACGTGAAATAGCAATAAGAACTTCCAGCCCGTATTCGCTGAGATAATCCCAATCATCGGTATGTTTTATATAATTGTATATGGCATAAGCTATGGCACCATTGCGGTGAATTTCCTCAAAAGTTATTTCCCATTCGTTGTGGCACTCTTCACCATTCATAGTAACCATCGGGAATAGTGCCGCACCATCCTTAAATCCCAGTTTCTCGGCATTTTCAATAGCTTTGGGTAATTGTGTATATCTATATTTAAGTAAATTACGAGCTACGTGTTTGTCGGCTGTACTCAAATAAAAGGGTAAACAATAAGCTTCGGTATCCCAATAGGTGCTCCCTCCATATTTTTCGCCGGTAAATCCTTTTGGCCCGATGTTCAGGCTTGGATCATCGCCAGTATAGGTTTGGTTTAATTGAAAGATATTAAAGCGGATACCTTGCTGGGCTTCTTTATCTCCTTCTATTACGATATCGCTTTCGTGCCATTTGGCTTCCCAAGTTGCAATATGATTATTCAATAAAATCTCAAAACCTATTTTTGCTGCTTTTTGAGCAATTTTTTCCGTTTCGGCAAGTAAATTTTTTTTAGAATGAGTGCGTGAGGATAAAATAGCAACGTATTTATATAGAACGAGTTCTTCATTTTTTTTAATCTCCGTACTTATCTTATTTGCTACAAATTTCTCTTTTTCAATTAATTCGGGTTTAAAATCATTAGTAACATGATTTTTTGTGACATTATAGACCATCCCATTACACACTTGAAAAGTAGTTTTTTTTGTTTCAGTAGTGATATACGCTTCTCCTTCAATCACTTTTCGATTAATTATATTCCAGAATTTTTCATCGTAATTCGCATCTTCATTTTTTACATTGGCATCTATGTATGGGATAAAGCTTATTCTGCCATTAAAATTCAAAGGGGTAATACTGTATTTTATGGCAGCAATATCCTGATTGTGCATGGAAATAAAGCGCTTGCTGATAATTCTAACTTTTTTTCCATTTTTTAGAGTCAGTTCAGCAACCCGTTCTAAAACGCCTTCTCGCATATTCAGAATGCGAGTAAATTTATCAAAATCGACTTTAGATAAATCCAGATTTTCATTATCAATCCAAACGTCTATACCCAGCCAGTTTGGAGCGTTAAGCACTTTTGCGAAGTATTCGGGATAGCCGTTTTTCCACCACCCGACTCTTGTTTTATCGGGGTAATAAACACCGGCAACATAATTGCCCTGTAAGCTGTTGCCACTATATTTCTCTTCAAAATTTGCTCTTTGTCCAATTCTTCCATTTCCCAGACTGAACAAACTCTCTGAGCCTCTTTGATTTTCGGGTTTAAATCCTTCCTCTATGAGCTTCCATTCGTCTATTTTGAGATATTTATTCATTTCATTTATATTACTTATTTTCAAAAATCATATTCAAATATTGGAGATTGAATTTTGTTAAATCCGGGACTATAAAATTGGCTTTTTTTAGAGTTACCGGACTTCCAATTCCTATCACTTGTATTCCTGCATTAATTGCTGCTTCTACACCAGCCTGAGCATCTTCAAACACCACACAGTTTTCAGGTTTTTCACCCACAGAGTGTGCAGCTTTCAGAAAAATTTCAGGATTGGGTTTTGCTTTACTTACTTTTGTACCATCGATAATGGCATCAAAATATTTTTTTATGCTTACCCGTTCTAATATTGTAAATGCATTTCTACTGGCCGACCCAAGGGCAATTTTTATCTTATTTTTTTTTAAATCCTCAAGAAAATTTAGTACACCCGGAAGAATTTCATCTGGTTTCATCTTTAATATATATTCTCGATACCATTCATTCTTTTTTGCAGCCAGTTCTTCTTTTTTTTCTTGAGATAAATTTATATTTCCCAGTTCGAACAAAATTTCCAGAGAATGCATTCTACTCACCCCTTTCAGCCTTTCATTATTTTCCTTAGTAAATTCAAAACCTAATTCTGCTGCAAGTCTTTTCCATGCTAAAAAGTGATACTTGGCAGTATCCACTATAACTCCATCTAAATCAAATATACAAGCCTTTATCATAATTAATTATAAATTATAAATTATTAATCTTCGTCTTTTACCGGTATTACAAGCAATGCAGCCACAATGAAAGAAATTCCACCAATAATGAGTGCATAAATAGCTTCATCGGCAAAGAAAGTTTTTACAATAAAGCCCAATAAGCTGGCAGCGAGAATTTGAGGAATAACAATGAAAAAATTAAAAATTCCCATATAAGTTCCCATTTTATTGGCTGGGAGTGAACCTGTAAGAATAGCATAGGGCATGGCTAGAATACTCGCCCAGGTAAGTCCGATTCCAACAAAGGGGATCAATAACAGCCATTTATCATGGATGAAAAATATGGAAATAAAACTGATTCCACCGACAATAAGAGAAACAATGTGCGTAAATTTCCGATTGGTTTTTCGAGCCAAAAAGATTAGGAAAAATGCAAATAAAGCAGCAAATCCGTTGTAAACGGCAAATGCAATCCCAACCCAATCGGCACCATCGTTATAGATCTGTGAGGTAACATCTGTGGTGCCAAAGACATGTTGGGTAATAGCCGGGGTGGTATATATCCACATGGCAAAAAGGGCAAACCACGAAAAAAACTGTACATAAGCGAGCTGTTTCATGGTTTTAGGCATTAGATTCAGGTCTGTAATAATGCTAACCAGACCGTTAATTGTATTTTTATTCTGATAATAAGCTGCCACTACTTCCACTAATCCAAAAACAATTAAACCATATCCAAGAATAAAAACTTCTTGTTTAACATGGGAATTCAGAAAAAGGAGGACAGTAACTAATACACCAATAATAATAGAAATAAATCCTATAATTAATTTTTTTCGAGTAGGATTTCGTTTTAAATCAGCTTCTTCACTTGTGTTCTTTTTGTTTTTATTGCTTTCTGCATACTCATTTAATTTTTCCGGTGGATATTCTTTTGTTGAAAAAACTGTCCATGTTACTGCTCCGAAAAAAGCAGCTGCGCCAAGATAATAGGACCATTTAATTGATAATGGAATTTCACCTTCGGGCGCGATATTGGAAACGCCAAACCAGTTGGTTAGCATATACGGAAGAAAGGATGCCACAACCGCACCTATACCTATAAAAAAACTCTGCATAGAAAATCCAAGCGTACGTTGTTCATTGGGGAGCATGTCGCCTACAAAAGCCCGAAAAGGTTCCATTGATATATTAATTGAAGCATCCATTATCCATAAAGTGCCGGCTGCAAACCATAAAACAGGCGAGAGTGGCATTACGATTAGAGCCAGAGAAGCCAGAATTGCTCCTGTCAAAAAATAGGGACGTCGTCGTCCCAGGCGATTCCATGTTCTATCGCTGTAATGTCCTATAATAGGTTGTATTATCAGGCCTGTTACCGGTGCCGCTATCCAAAGGATAGGAATTGCATCAATATTTGCTCCCAAAGTTTGAAAAATTCTACTTGTATTGGCATTTTGCAAGGCAAAACCAAATTGAATTCCGAGAAACCCAACCGACATATTTAGTATTTGCAAAAAACTCAAATGTGGTTTTTTCGACATAATTTTTTATTTTAAACAATTATTTCCTGATTAAGTCTTTTTTTACTGGAAATTAATTAATGGTGGACAACTTTACTAAATTGTAATACATTGTTATATAGTAGTTAAATGTTGTTATAAGTGCTTATGTATTTACGATTTCACCAATTTATAACAATTATATAATTTTTAT
>CAYQXT010000025.1:0-17047 GCA_964421365.1 uncultured Bacteroidaceae bacterium | reverse complement strand
GGGCTTGTTTTTGAAAATAAAAATTCTATATTTGATTTTCAAACACTTAAATACAATTTTTTACTAATTCCGAGTTTTATCGGACAACAATGAAAAAAAAGTAATCGTATTAGATACTACCTAAAGCCAAAATTAAACCGCTAATTTTTCTTATCTCAACTCAAAAGAAGCCGAATTGGTACGTATTCCATCAATAAAAATATCCACATGATAGTTACCTCTAACTAAAGGGGGTGTTTGGTGCTTATAATACACACAAAGGTTCATTTCCTTGCCCTGATAATCGAATTGGCGTGCTGCCGTATAGACAATTTTTTCGCCCTGATAATCAAAAAGGTCTTCGTTACTTTTGTATAAAATACTTTTATCGGGCATTGAAATACGAATGTATGCCTGATGTGCTCCCTCTTTAGCCACTTTATTTTCTTTTACCTGAAAGCAGGTCTTAAATTTCACTATCCGAGCTATTTTATTTGTTTCCCTGTCGCGTTTATTCAATCCGGTGATAAATAAATTGCCTACTAAAAGTTGTTGTGCTTCTGCAACTTTTCCTGATAAACTATCGGTTACTTGCAAAAGGGTGTTTTTTTCTTCATTTACGGCTTCATATTGGCTTTTTACTTGTTTATTCTCGGCTACAAGATTTTGATTAAGGGTATTAAGAGAGTCTATCTGTACAATATAACTTCTCATTATTTTACGCAATGTTTCCGTCTCTCTTTTGTATTCTTTTAGCGCGAATTTGTTAGAATATTTCACTCTTTTAATCTCCTTGAGGAGTTTTTTTATCTTTGCCTGTTCTTTATTCAGATGCTTATTCAGGGTATCATTATCCGATTTAAGTCCTTCGTATTGCGCTAGCATTTCCTGCAATTCAGCTGTTACCTCTGTTTTATCCGAATTACTTTTATTTAATTCGGTGAGTAAATCATCGGCTCGTTGTTTTTGCATATAAAAGGCTATAGATACGACTATGACCATAATAGCTAAAAGAAGGACAATAATTTTAGACGTTTTTGTTTGTTTCTGTTCCATGCTATTTTATTCTTTTATTTCTGGTCAACAAATGTCAAACCAATCTATATTTTAAAGCAAAAGTAAATAAAAAAATGGAAATTGGGATTAAGGATTGGGCAATTCTCTATTTCTCAGTAAAACAATACATTAATAATTCACCATTACATAATTAACCCGAACAGAATACAAAATTCTATTCGGGTAAAAATTTAATCTTCTGTATTCGTAATTAAATTACTGAATACTTTGAAATTCTTCTTCCACGGCTTTATCCTGAACAAGAATAGCAAAGCATCCTTTTTTTACCACTCCACCCTCTAGGGCTTTTACATCGATAATTATCTCAAGATTTAAAGAGTTAACCGGTTTAAATTCAAAAAAAGGATAAGTCAAAACTTCACTGTAATATTCGGCATTTAATACACTTTTGAAAGGGATGCCGGCAATAGCCTTATAATCGGGCTTGTCTGCTTGGGATGTAGTCTCCTTTGGTTTTGGCTTAGTTTGCGTATTATCGTCTCCATTATCATCTCCATAATCATCATATCCGGAATAATCGCCCTCTGAATTATAATCCGATTCAATTGGGGCTTCTTCTACCTGACCGGGTAGATAAAGTATCTGCTGACCAGAATTTTGGTCTGTAATTTTAAAGTCCATATTATTATTCAGTCCGCTAGAAGCGAAAAAAGCAAAACGATAAACTTTTCCTTTATTTAGCGTAAATACAAATTTATATTTTTTCCCTGTTTTAACCGTTCCACTTTTAGACATCGTATTGAAATTATATCCATAAGTACGTGGCTGACTGTTAACAAAATCACCACAAGATTGTGCATTTAAAGTAAATGCAAAGAACATCAATATGGAGAAAAATAAGATTATATTTTTTAGGTTCTTCATTTTTTTCATAAACTTTTATACGTTAGAGTTCCCTGTAATTTTATTTCTGACTTCACTTATTTCCTTTTTAAGCTGCTCAAATTGTTGTTTGGTGATTTTAATCTTCGTTTTAGCTCCAATAATCACAACATTACCCTCAGCATTTTGTTTTGTTCCTTCGGTAGCAGTTTCTACCTTTAATTGAGAATAAATTTTCCCAATTTCTTTCAAATCGTCTATGGTTTCTTTGATTGCAGGGTCGTCTTGATATTGCTCTAAAGAAAGCATAAGATTCTCAAAAGTCAATTTCTGGTCGGCAACATGCTGAATCGATTCATCATTCTCATCAAATGCAGGAATAACATTGGTAACAATGTACATTGTTTCCAGCCATCCACCTGCCGTCAGTAGTCCCAGTGTTTTGTTTCGCTGATTCTTTTGCAGATAATTTACAATTTTATAATAGGTTGCATTTGTTACGTTGACAAGAGTATCCGCATTGTCGAAAATATGCTGAATACGTTTGTTCATATTATCATCGAAAATAGCTGAAATTTCGATATCTTCGGCTAGGCGTTTTACTGTGTTGATATAATCAACCGAGCCCTGAAAATGATGAAAAGCAGCACAATAAGCTAAATCGGCAGAATAAATACCAAAATTAAGCTCTTTCGACTTAGTATCCAAATAATTATCTAAATTTTGTGTCGGATTCAGATAATCGTTGGTAAAACTCAAATTCTTGTCATTAATGAATGAAAACATCTCATCTGGAGAGGGAATCCGGTAAAAGGTCTCAGTTGCCGAAGATTCTTCCTGAAAATTATCGCTAAACTCAGTAGCTTGCTTGTCCTTTTTCTTGGTCTGGTTGCCACATCCGCTATAAACCCAGCTCAGGATTCCAATAAGCATTAAAATTATGGAAAATTTTTTCATAGGTTTTAATTTTGTGATTAATGTCTATACATAAACGGTGAATAATATACAAAATTTTATTGATTTTTACTATTTTTTGATTTCTTTTCTAATTCCTCAATTTTGTGCTCGCTATTTTTAAGCTTTACTTCATAATCACGCACTCTTTCATCCCACTTTTGTTGGAGAAGCATCATTTCTTCCAAATTTTGTTTCATAATCTCTTCTTGCATTTGCATCTCTTGTGTTTGCTCATGGAGTTTAATTTCTCCCTCTTTTTGCTGAGAAATATCGAAAATAAGCAGCAATATTTCAGTAATTTCATCATTTTTATCACGAATAGGATTCCAATATTCGTAGGTATAGACTATTTCTTTTTCTATGTTCAAGTATTCGCTTTCTTGTCGTATTAAATTTCCTTCCTGTACCATTGCAAGATTTTCTTTAAATTGCATACGCACTGAGGGAGAGTCGTTTTTTAAATCAAGAAGGTTTTCGGTATGAATATTCCGCCCTTTGAGCTTGAAAATATTTTTGGCATTTTCATTTAAACTACTAATTTTCCCAGTTATGTTCATTAACACAACTGCCACTGCGGCATTCAAGGCTTTTAAGTATTCGTCAAACTCCTTTTGTTTATTTTGCAGTTCGCTTTTGTGTTCTTGCTGCTCTTCAATAACGTTTTTGAGTTTATTTTCCCTATACTGAATTTCTTCCGTTTGTGAGCGTGATTGCTCTAACAAACGCACCGTTTTAAGGTTGTTTTGTGCATTACTTAAACTAATGGCAATATTGGCTCCTATGCGCTCTATTAACTTAATTTCGCGCTGGGTAAGTTCTTCGAAAGAGGCAAGTTCTATAACTCCAAGAAGATTTTCTTCCATTATCAGGGGGTGCAGATATAAACTTTTAGGACTGGCATTTCCTAATGCAGTACCTATTTTATAATATTCCTCTGGAACTTGCTTTAGTGTAAGCGAATGTTTTTCTTTGGCACAGGCTCCAACTAATCCTTGACCAAGGCGAACTTTTTTTTCTAAAAACCGCTGTCTGCCAAATGCATAACTGGCAAGCAGATGAAGGTTATTAGCGTCTGAATCGGCATCATAGATAAAAATTGCTCCTTGTGCTGCATGCGTATAATTTACTAATTGTGAAATTATTTGTTCGGATAATAAAACTAAATCCTGATTATTAACCTTAAAAACTTCACTGATTTCCAGTACGCCCTGACTAATCCACTTTTGTTCCTCCTCCTTATTCCGACGCTCTTCTTCTTTCTCCTTAATTTCTATTAAATTATTGATTAATTTGGTAAAGCTTTTGCGTAATAAAGATTTTTCCAATAAATTTTCTGTAATCTCCTTCTGTTTTCCCTCGGAGATTAATTTAATAATTGCATTGGTATTCTGAAACTTGCTGAATAAAACCTTTAAATTAGCTACAATATCCTCGGGTAAAGAAGCATAACGGACAGAAATATTCTCTCTGAATTTGTCGTGTGTGGCCTCTTCTGTAATCTTACGGATAAAGTCTAAAGAATGATAAACTTTTTTATTTAATTGACTAAAAACAACGATAGTAATAAATAAAAACAGCAAAAAACTAATCGTTAAAATCGTAAAAATAGATTGATAGGTTTTATCATTTTCATAGCTAATTTGCTCTTGAAAATCTGTGATAAAATTCGTAATTTTTGAATGTTTTTGAAATATTTTTGTCAGACCAACAATAAAATTTGCAGGAATGGTATAATCATAAGTACTTTGATCCATATTTTTTTGAACGCTGACTTCATCTTTTAGTTCGATAAGAACTTTAACTGTAGAATAAAAATCTTTGATTAAGCTATTTAATGTGTCAACTTTTGTCTTTTCACTGATTTCAAAGTTAAACTGTGAAATATTTTCATAGAGCTCATTTACTTTGCCACCGGTATTAAGAACTCGCAAAATTTTGCTAAGCACTAAATGATTTTCGGTAATATTTAGATTAGTCGATAAGCTATTATAGATAATTTTATCTGTCCAGAAGAACTCAATATTATGTTGTTTTTTTATTTGTTCCAATAAAAAATTTATGTTGTTATTTCTTTTTATCTCCGATTTGTAATTGTAGCTTATAATCCAACTAACAAGTACAATAGAAATAAGCAAAATAAATAAACTGATAAATATCAAACTTAATCTGTTTCTCATGTGTTTAAAATATATCCAAATTATTGATTTATCATTATTTTTTTAATTAATTGACAATGAGCCTGTTACATGTTCCGGTCAGCGACTATTTCATGTATTTAAAATTTGTCTAGGAATTACAAAAGATGTTTAAAATTCAGATCCTCGATGGTAAAGTGCTGAACTATTATTTCTTTCAAATCCTTATAATATTTTAGAATCTTTTCTGTATCCTGAGTTTTAAGAACTTCTTTATATTCTAGAAGTTTAATCGTTATTTTTTTATGCCGATGACGATGTGATTTTAGATCATCAAAATGAGTATCTTCAAGAAGTTCTTCTTCGGCCTTAAAATACCCTTTTGTTTTTTTAATAAACTGGTTAAAAATAACTTGTGCTTCAGCTATATCATCCATAAAAATGGCCATATAAGACTTATTTAACTGTTCAATTGTATCTATTCGGCCTTTATCAAGAACAGGATGACTTAACATTAATGGCTTTATATTCGTAATTAGTTTTTCATCATTCTCCTTATTTTCAGGTATTTCAATATTATTTATTTTCAATAAATCTTCTAATTGTTCTATTTTATTAAGATACTTGGTTTCGCGTATTTTTGCTTGCTTTTTAAGATCATTTTTATCCTGTTCTTGCTTAATAAATAAACTTAAATCTATTAAAAAGCCCGTAAATAAAAATTCATCTATTGAGGATGTATCAATAATATTTAGTCGTATATGTTTCTTTTCCCCATGATTATCCGTTAATTGAAACTCCACAACTTTCCCAATAATCTTCGATTTCGCGTTTTGAATATACTCTTGAATAAAATTAGTCTCCTTATTTTTTATTTCAGGGAGGAGTACATTAACCTCATTATTAATACAATTATCTTTATCAATACCAATAATTTCAGAAAATTTGGTATTAACAAAAATAATTTCGCCATTGGCATTAAAAATAAAGATACCTTCGTTTATATGTTCTAATATCTTAACTTGATTTTTTTGTTTATTATCATATAGACTAAGCATCTTTTTGTATTCCTTATTTTCTTGCACCATCATTTCTTTTAATTCAGCATTTTTACTTTCAAAGTCCTTTTTCTCTGCCTCTTCTTTCATTAATTTTTCGTCTAACTCTTTTTTGTGCAAACTTGTATGCTGCTGAGCTTCTTGAAGCTCTCTGATGAAATTTTGGTGTTCCAATTGCTGTTTTTCCAGTTCTTCGGCTTGTTTTCTCGATTGTTCCAGTAGGAAAGAAGTACGCACATTGGTATGAATTGCAGAGATAGAGGCTGCAATACTCTCAGCGACCTTTTCAATAAATTCAATTTCAAAACTCTCAAATTTCAGGAGTGCGGCAATTTCCAAAACTCCTACAACTGTTTCATTGATTATTAATGGAAGTACTAACAAAAATTTTGGTGTCACACCTCCAATTCCTGACCGAATTTCAAGATAATCGGACGGAAGTTTTGTTAAATATATTTTTTTACCTTCTACCGCCACCGTACCAACAAGTCCCTCTCCTTTGATGATATTGCGTTTATAAAATTTTTTCCGATTAAAAGCATAAGAGGCTAATAACTCTAAATGAAATTTTTCTTTATCCTCTTCGTCTTCTATTTTAATAAAAAAACCTCCCTGTTGTGCTTTAACATATTTAATAAGTTCGGCCAAAATATTTTCTGACAAATCCTGCAGATTGTTGTTATGTACCCGAAGTAAAGTATTGAATTTAGAAATCCCGTTATTTATCCACGAGTAGCGTTCATCATTTGCCGAACGGATATCTTCTTTTTTTATTAATTCCTGAAAATTATCGCGTATTTGTAATAAATTCCTTCCCAAAATATCTTCGGCACTTATCTTAGTATAATCGTATTTATAATTGCCTTTTGCTATTGCTTTAGAAAATTCATTTATTTTTGAGAGTTGCTTAAATCCCGAATGTAATTCATTTTGTATTTCGCCTAATTCGTCTTTAATATAAGTACTGGGCATATTATACTCTATATAGCCTTTATTCAATTTATCCACGCCTTTTCGGATACTATCCAAGGGAATATTAATTTTTCCGGCAAGCCAGATGGCCAACAAAAGAGCTAAAATTATTGTCCCAAAAATAAGTAATCCAGTTTGATTTAAAGTAGATTTAAGTGTATCAATCAATCCATTTCGTTCATTTTGAATAAGTTTGTAATAAGCTTGCTCATTTTTTAATATCAATGAATTAATACTCTGATAACCTATACTTACCTCTTTTTTGGCGGCACTAAGTTTCTGGTTTATTTCATTAATGTTTTTTTCTATTCCAATTTTTTTGTTGTCTTCTAATTCACTTATAGAAAAGTCAAAAAGATTATCATTACTGGCGTCAAAAGTTGTATCAAGACTATTTGTCTTTACGGAGTTCGTACTCTCTTCATTCTGTAAGTCTGATTCAGAAAAAATTAAATCATTTTCGTTTATTGTACTGGTATCCGCGACTATCTCGGAGGTTCCTTCAATAGCTTTTACTTTCTGTGGTCTTAGTTTAACCAATCTATTCATCAAACTAAAAGAAGTATCTATATTTATGATTATCAAACTATCATAAATTTTTTCGATACGACCATTGGAGCGTTTAATAAAATCCCATTCATCATGGTAAACCGAATTGCCATAGTTTCTAAAACCGGATTTAATAACGCTCAGATTGCGCTTGAAATCTAAATTATATTGTTCCCATTTATTTTGCTCGCTCAGAAAAGCAGACGAATCGCCTATATTAGGCAATTCATATTGCAAAAACTGGATATCCGCTAAATTTTCTTTGAGCTTATTGCCCAAAGCAATATTTTGAAGTAATTTATAATTGTCTTTTTCATTATCTCCATAATAATTATACAATCGGTATTGCCAGATTGCCAAAATTATCAAAGCAATGGCTAATATCACAAACGAAAGTAAAATTTTGTTTCTTATTTTTATCTGATTAAAAAATTCTCTCATTACTTAATTATTTTGAGCTGAAAGTTTTGCCAACAATTTTATTTCTGAATACACATAAATTTTGCCACAATTTAGTTTTATGCCTATTAATTTCCAAATTTATAATAATTTTTTGAGAAAGCTTAATAATTAGCCTTAATTCCACATACAATTCTTAAATAAATTAATATTTAATCATTTAGCTCTGAAGGATTCTTTCAAAAAATAAATGTATTCTAACAATAATTTCCTATCTAATAGCGAAAACTCTAGGAGACTTAAGTATTTATGAGTCCGGTATAAAAAGGTGAGTTTACATCGAAATCGGTCGGACGGCTTCATTAATCAATTGTAAATGAAGTGTCTGTTTTTACAGTTTTAATAAATTTATCCGCCCGACCGGTTTTTAGACCGAACTTCATTTATGAATTTACCAACTTTATTAAAAAGCAAATAGGTTAAATTGGATTTTTTTTTTATTTTTTTATTTTTTTATATCTTGGATAAAATTAGGAGACACCCATGAATAAATAAATCTTTACACACAAAAGCAAATTTAAGTAAAAAGTGATAAAAACTTTTCACTATTCACTTTTCGTTTTTCACTTAAAAATGGCACAGCGCAAAAGTCAGCATAAGCACTGAAAATTTTGGGGAAATTTTACCTTTGTGTGTTTAAATGACATTTTTGCACAAAAAAATCTATGTGTTTTAATGTGTATATGTGTTTTTCTTTAAAAAAAAAAAGTAAAATATGAAAATAGGAATCATAATCGGACGAATAGGCGGTGTTGACGGTGTTGCTTTAGAAACCGAAAAATGGATTAGTGTATTGGAAAAAATGGGGCATCAGATCTTTATTCTTTCAGGAGAATTTCAGAACTGGACTATAAATCCGTTACGGGATACTTTAGAACCTACTCTGTCTTTTTTTACAACCTCAAATCAATACGACCAGCAAAACTCTTTTTTTAATTATACAGAACTACCTCAAGAGCTTGTTTATCATATTGATAATTATTCAAATATTATTTATGATGCTATCTTAAAATGGGTAGATAAAATAAAACCTAATTTATTAATCTCAGAAAATGCCTCAGCCTTACCTGCACATTTATCAATGGGTTTAGGCATTAAAAAAGCGGCTGAGTTTCTTAAAATCCCTATAATAACCCATGATCACGATTTTGCGTGGGAGCGTGGAGAAAGGTATCTATCGCCCTTTGAATCCTTAAATATGCTTGTCGAAGAAGTTTTTCCGCTACGTTTGGACTTTTCCTATCACGCAGTGATTAATTCGCCTGCACAAAAGACCTTAAAAGATTTATTCAACCGGGATTCAATTATTGTGCCGAATGTAATGAATTTTTCCAAACCCTATGCACAAATGACACCTAAAGCCATGAGTCTCCACAAGGCTTTAGGCTTCCAAAAGGATGATATATTACTTTTTCAGATTACCCGTATTGTCAAACGAAAAAGAATAGATACCGCCATTGATTTAATTGCCCGACTGGATAATCCAAAAATAAAATTAGTGATTACCGGTAGTGCTGCCGACGATGAAGGGGGGGTATATGTAAGCCAACTGATAAAACAAATCCGAAATTTAGAATTAGAAGAACAGGTATTCTTTGCTGCACCTCTCATTAATAATTTGGGCAATGGAGAAAATTTTTCCTTAGAAGATGCCTACGCTAACGCCCGAGCTTGTACATACTTTAGCTCTTACGAAGGCTTTGGCAACGCATTTGTCGAAGCGGTTCTGGCAAAACGGCCGATATTTGTGAACAATTATATTCCGGTTTACTGGCCTGATATAGGCAGTAAAGGCTTTAAAACCGTCTTGATTGAAAATAATGAATTAACCGATAAAGCCGTTGAAGAAATCAACAAAATAATTGATGACGATAAATTGAATAAAGAAATTGCTGAGTATAATTTTGAATTAGGAAAAAAATATTTCTCTTACCAAACGCTGGAAGAAAAATTTACGGAATTTTTTAAACTTATCTTTGGCTAATTAGCAAGGAAAATTGGGAATTGGGAATTAGAAATTGGGATCAATCACTAGCAATGGGTACACGTAGAACGGTATTTGTAATTAATAATTCGTAATTATTTGGGCGCACGACCGGGCTTTCCGCTTATACTCCCCCTTGCCTTAGCCCCGCAAAACATCGGCAAAAAAGGAGTTCCGCTAATCGCTACACTCTTTTTTCCCGTGTTTTGCGGAGCTTCGTCTGCGGCGGGGTATCGCTTCAATCCCTTGCGCAACGGCACAATGCTATGTCAAGAAATCTGAACATTTATAACTAAATAGAAAGACATAAGGTATAAAAACACTGTTCGGTAGCAATATCAAGCTACAAAATTCACATTCTACAAATAGAATAACCATTCACAATTATTCCATACTCTTTTTTATCAATTTTTCAAGAAATTATTTCCTAGGAAACATTCCATAAACCTCTGCTCGTGGGAAGTATATCGGCCTCTATTGATAAAACGAAAGATTAAAGAGTTAAATGGCTTAATTTACTTGATAACCAAATCATAGCCTCATCTTTGCTTGAAAATGATCTGGAAGGTACTTTAGATTTTTTAAAATTCATAAACAAACTCACCATTTGACTTTGCAAATTAGAAACAGCATGAAAAGCAAGAGCAATCACCTGATTTTCCAGATTCTGGTCTAAATAATGTCTCGATTCCTGATTAATAAAAATCATCTCGCTTACATCTAATAGCAAAGCATGACGAAAAGCAGCTGCTCTGTTTATTTCGATTACGCGCATCAACAATTCCTTAATATCTTCTACTTCAATAGAAGAATATGTATGAAAATGACACTTAATGATACCATCTTCAACAATTAACGCAGCTTTTTGTAATTTGTAAAACATCTGATTAATTTTTTTAGATTAAACAAACGAGAATCTGTTTAGCATCTGATGTTTTAACAAGTACAAATATGTTAAAAATATTTAATAAAAACAATTTTTTTTAAATATTTAATTCGCAATTTCTCGTAACAAATTGTCTATATTATATTTATGTTGTCCGATTTTTGTGAATACACCTAAAGTTAACAATAAATTATCTTTTGAGGTACTCCTTTTTATAAATTGATAATGAAGGCCCGCAAATGCAATCAGATTGTGCTTTGGAAATAGCAAATATCCAATTTTTAATAAACTTTCATAAGTAATAGCAGAAATTCCCTGAAACAGTCTCTGGTCATAGTCACCCGAGCGCAGCTCATAGCTCTTAAAAATATTATTTCCTAAACTAACCGACACTACAGAATCCTGCGCCCAGCGCCTTACAGCACTCAAATTTGAGATTTGCCAGCGTCCGTATTTATAGCTTATTTTCTCTAGCAATTCAGCCTGATTACTGCCCCATACAAAGCCCAAAGATTGATGCAAATGGCTATAAGTTCGCCAATTATTAGCATGTGCATACACAAATGGCCGGATAAGATTTAACTCGCCCAAAAAACTCATATTTTGTATACCAAAGAGAGATTCTGTGCGCAAACCCGCCTGAAAAGCCTGTTTATTTCCCCACCATCCGGTGCCTGCTTTTACTTGCGAGAGAACAAATTCATCGAGCAAAACCTGCGAATAGAGGTAAAATTGCTTAAAAAGCCGAACACTTAGGCCAAGCCCAAGAAAGGCATTGTCGGGCGAACCTATGGCAAATTCTACCGGCCGAAAAAAAACCACCGGATTTAAATAATTTACATCTATACCACGAGTTCCGGCACTATCAACAGACGCCCAAACTACAGATTCAAAAAAATTGAAATTAATGTGCTTGCTAATGTTCCAACTCAGCAGGTGATTCACCATATATTTACGCCGAAATGGAAGTGCTGTGCTGTCGGCTCTTTTATCACGCAAGAAATTTAATGTAAATTGATATTTCAAGTGCCATATTTTGGCTGCTGCCAAAGCATAAGTGTAGGGCGAATGTTTGTCGTCCAAAAATAACGAATTATATCCATAGCCATATTTTGGTGCATCGCGGACGATTTCAAAACGAAATATACTGTCGGGACGATAGCTTAGATGAAAAAAATGCTGAAAATTCCATAAAAATGAATGAGTTAGCTTCTGTAAACGCCCAAATTGTACCAAAGTTTGTGTTTGCTCGTATTTTTTTAGCTGGTTTTTATCGGCGTAAAACAAATTAAAAGCACCATAATAATTGAAGCGAAATTTCTTATAATTTCTGGAATATAATACAGCCGGTTGAGATAACAAATCAATGTTTTTATTTCTATCGACAAAAAATACCGAACCAAATTGTGTTTCCAAGCTATTATCTGAGGTATAAAGACTATCAAAATCGTTGAAAACAGGATGAAATTTGTAATAATCCTTATTTTGGGCCTTAACCAACAAAGGGATACTTAAAATTAAGAATAGGGCTATTTTCAATTTCATAAGATTAACTACAATAGATACATTAGAAGACAAAGATTTTTGAACCATATTAGTCATTTTAGTGAAAAATAATTAAGAAAAACCACATAGACAACTTTTAAGTGAAAAACGAATAGTGAATCGTTTTTATCACATATTACTTTTTTGTATTTTTCGATGATACTCGTAGGTGAGCTATCGCTCAAACCACAAGGTCACTGCTCTTCACTCTTCACCATTATAAAATAACTCTGTCACCTAATTCTTTGGCAATTTCCTTATTTACCCCCTTCAGGCGCATAAATTGCATTAACAATTCTGTTTGCTCTTTACTATCAGTGGTTTTGCCAATTTTTTTCTGTAATAATTTCATTAATTCCTGTATCTTTTTGTATTTATATTCCCATAAAAACTTAGGGATATGAATTTTAGGCTCTACTTTAACGACTTTGATAATACGTTCGTTTTTATTCCATATTTTACTAAGCACATAATGCTCGCTAAGAATATCAGCCACTGCTTCTGATATTTGCGGATTTTGATGGTTAACAAAATACTTCTGTGCTTCAAAATCCTGCTCGCCCCAATGAGCAAGATACTCAATATATATTTGCCCGAAAACTTTGTGATGAAGTTCCAATTCCTTTTCGGCATTAATAAACGAAAATATATATTCAGCCACTTTAATAGATTGATTGTCTACAAGCTGCAAACCAAATTCTTCATTATCATCAGCCGAAAACAAAATATCCTCTCCGAAAGTAAGCAAAAACTGAACAATAATGCGCTCATATTCTGCTAAGGAACTTATATCTAAAGATGAAGATTTTTGTTCGGGTGTTTTTTCAGGAATTGACTGATTAAAGGGTTTATATTTGTTGCGTGATTGCTCTTTACTCCGTTTAGCACCTACTTTTTTACCTACTTCGGCATATAGAGTTTCTTCGGGTACACCAATGTTTTTGGAGAGTTCGCGTATAAATACACTCCGTGTAATGCTATCCGGGATGACAGAAACAGATTGCACGATAGAGGAAATAGCCTGTGCTTTTTTTATCGGATCATTTTTGGTTTCGTCGATAAGCAATTGGGCCTTAAATTGGATGAAATCTTTCTCGTTTGCGCTTATAAAGGCTTGAAATTCTTTGGAAGAGAGTTTTTTGGCAAAAGAATCCGGGTCTTCGCCATCGGGCAACAATAAAACCTTTACGTTCATTCCTTCGGCCAGAATCATATCAATACCGCGTAAAGAGGCTTTTATGCCTGCTGCATCGCCATCATACAACACTGTCAGATTTTTAGTAAAGCGATGAATAAGGCGTATTTGATTGTTTGTTAGCGAGGTACCCGATGAAGCCACCACATTTTCAATTCCAGCCTGTTGCATAGAGAGCACATCGGTATAGCCCTCCACCAAATAGCATTTATCTTGCTGATTAATGGCTTGTTTTGCCTGATACATTCCATAAAGGACATCGCTTTTATGGTAAATTTCCGATTCTATGGAATTGAGGTACTTGGCCGTTTTTTTGTCGGTACGCAGAATTCGGCCACCAAAACCAATAACTTTACCAGTGAGACTATGTATAGGAAACATAACTCTCCCATGAAAACGGTCGAACTGATAATTCTCTCCCACAATACTAAGTCCGGTTTTGGCCAGAAAATTAAGTTTATAGCCTTTAGCCATCGCTACTTGAGTAAAAGCATCTTTACCTTCGGGCGAATAGCCCAAACTAAATTTTTTGATAATATCATCACGGAAAGCTCGCTCGCGGAAATAGCCAAGACCAATAGCTTTACCCTTTTGCGTTTCCCATAATTGCTTACTAAACCATTTTTGAGCAAACTGGGTAAGTATCATCATAGAATCGCGCTCCGTGTTTTGAGCTATCTCTTCGGCCGATAATTCACGGTCTTCAACCTCTATATGGTATTTCTTAGCAAGATATTTTAAGGTTTCGGGATAGTTAAAATGCTCGTGTTCCATGATGAAATTCACCGCCGAACCACCTTTCCCACATCCAAAGCATTTAAAAATCCCTTTGGAGGGGGCTACTGTAAATGATGGGGTTTTCTCGTGGTGAAAAGGACACAATCCCTTATATATAGTCCCGGCTTTTTTCAGACTCACAAAATCCGAAATTACTTCAACTATGTCGGTAGCGTCAAAGATACGCTTTACGGTTTCCTGCGGTATCATTTTTTTTTCTTTTATTCAGATAACTTTCTTATATGGGGTTCTTTCCCGGCAAAAACTATCGGAACTATTTTTATTTTATCTATTTCTATTCTATTGGGTTAAATATCCACTATAAGTGAACAAAGTCCACAATAAATCCCTATCTGTTTAAAAATCGTCAAAAACAAAATTCTCTTTTATTTCTTTTGTTATTAATTCATCAGAAATAAGTTTTTGTAAAGTTCGATATGTTTTATCAATATCCGGCTCTAAGATTTTATCTCTAATTAAAATATCGCTACCTGTATTTACCCGGTTGCCTTAAAACCGTCATTTTTATTTGAAATATAGCTTACAATTGACCAAGGATTGTAAATTCCTGAAACATTGCCAAATTTATAGCCATCATACCACTTAGAAACATCATTTATTTTATCCTGTAAATTAAAATAGGTAACTATTTTTTTCACTTCTTGTCGTGTAAAACCAAACTTATCGGCAAAATAAGTAGAGATAATTCCATACACTTCAAAATTGTTCCATTCTGAAAATATACTTTCTTTACCAACATGCATCACGCCCGTTAAAAGTCCTTTTTTCAAACTCTCTTCATTGCCATTAAAGGCTTCTCCAAGAAAACTCTGCATAAAACCAATTACTTTCTCGTAATAAGTTGGATTTTCTTTATTTTCTAATTTGTCAGACTTTAATAAATATTTATGTTTTTGATACAATTCAGAGATACATATTTTAAATTTCTTGAAACATCTGGCCCAGTTTGTTTCTTTTACTTTTTTTAGTGAAATGTTTTTTACCGGATATTTATTTTGATGTTTTTTACAAAATTCTTTTTCATTCGCTATTTCAAACTCTATAAACAATTTTACAGTATCGTTTTTTTGAATATCAAAAAAATATTTAATCATTGAAAGATTTAATATTTTTCCAAATCTTTTAGAACAAGGCATTAATATGGTATAATTTCCATTATTAAAAAAATCTTTTATAAGCATTGTTTTGCCCACAAAATAGCCATTCTCATCTATTATCCATTTAAAGTCAGAACTGCCTTTTCGTATTACTTTTTTTTGTTTCATTTTCACAATGTATTGAGTCTCTAATAATTGTCGAAACAACTTACTGCAAAGATACATTTTATTGCTGTGTTTTTCGTTGCGCACCTCATATTTATTATACATATTATTGTTCCATTCTGATTATAAATAAAATATCAAAATCATTTTCGCTATTTTGAGAGTGTATGGGTGTTGTCTTTAAATTTCCTTTAGATTGTTTTATTAAATTTGTTGCATGAAAATTTTAATCGTTGAAGATGAACCGGAACTCTTGGCTACAATGACCGGTTTTCTGATGCAGCAAAATTATATTTGTGAGCAGGCAGGCGACTTCAAAACCGCTAAGTATAAACTTTCTGTTTATGTGTATGATATTATTCTTCTCGATATTGGTCTGCCCGATGGAAACGGTTTAAACCTCATCGAAATAATTAAAAAATACCAAAAAACGGCCGGAATTATAATTATTTCTGCCAAAAATTCTTTAGACGACAAAATTGATGGTTTAGAATTAGGCGCAGATGATTATCTGACCAAGCACTTTGCTTTGGCTGAGCTAAATTCACGTATCAGAGCTTTAGTGCGCCGTAAGCAATTTAGGGGAGAAAATATTATCCAAATAAATGATATACAAATAAATACAAACAAAAAAACAGTTAAAATAAATAATTCGGCGATAGAACTTACTGCTAAAGAATATGATTTACTGCTTTTTCTGGCTGTGAATAAAGACAGATTACTCACAAAAGAAGCTATTGCAGAGCACTTATGGCAGGATAATATTGATTTGGCTGATAATTTTGACTTTATTTATACGCACATCAATATGTTACGTAAAAAAATCAAACAAGTAGGAGGAAGAGATTGTATAAAAACGGTTTACAGTATGGGATATAAATTAATTACAAATTACTAATTCCATACTACAATTATGGATTATAAATTTACATCCTTTAATGTATGACTTCGGTCTAAAAACCAATCGGATGGATATATTTATTAAAATTGTAAAAATAGACAGCTCACTTACAATTGATTAATGAAGCCGTACGATCGATTCCGATGCAAATTCACCTTTTTATACAGGACTCATGTATCATTGTAGTTTTTTCTTAAAAAATGAAAATATAAAATACACACGAGCATGATTATATAAACGGATGAAGTGGTAGCAAGACTCAACGGGTTTTAAAAACCCATCGAGTCTCATTTGGTGCAGAAAATTTTTACTATGTGTACTCAAAATATCTTTTAGCCTCAAAATCTATGTTCTCTAATGGTGTCTATGTGGTTTTTCTTAAAATATAAACAAATGAAAAAAAAATTCCTTAGCAAAATAAACCGGAATTATTTTGCGGTTCTGAGCTTCACCATTATTGTTATAGCT
>CAYQXT010000024.1:0-17443 GCA_964421365.1 uncultured Bacteroidaceae bacterium | reverse complement strand
GATAGCAAAAAAGAGGATATTAAGGATGATTCACTTGTTGGCTATATTAATTTATTATCACTTGCATCAGCTCAATTTCATGACTTACTGGTTCATCTTTTAACCTGGTCGAGGTCGCAAAGGGGTAAGATAAAGCCTGATTTTGAAAAAGTTGAAATTTCGGAACTCTTGGATAAACAAACTCGTCTTTATCAAAATATTGCACACAAAAAAGGAGTTTTTATACAGAATATCACCTTTCCTCCAATTTATATTTTTAGCGATATTGAAATGCTGGCAACTATTTTCAGAAATATAATAAATAATGCAATAAAATTTTCAGAATCCGGAGACATTATTCGTTTAAAAGCCTATGGTCAAGAGAATAAAATTTATATAGAAATTAAAGATGAAGGAATAGGAATGCCCATTAAACAAATACAAGGTTTTTATAAAAGCAATATGAGTACTTCTTATGGGACTGCAAATGAAAAAGGTACCGGAGTTGGCTTAAGTGTGGTAAACGACTTCGCAAAATTGCTTAAACTAGAAGTAAAAATTGAAAGCCAGCTAAATGAAGGTACTACATTTACATTTATATATAATACTGATAAGCAATACTGAATGATGAATTCTGTTTATTGATAGAGAATAGTTCGTTTCCAAAACATAATATACAAATAAATATGCCAGAGTGCAAAGCAGTTAATAATGAGCAGTAAAAAGTTTCACATACGCCTAAGCATAAAAATAATAAAAAATGTTAAATTGTCAAATATATTTACATAATTACTTAATAAAAAGGATGAGAATTCTTTTAATAACAAATAGGGTTCAGAAGTAATTCTGATAGTTTTTTTAAAGCTAGAAATACTTGACTTGCTTACTATTTATAAAATTTTAAACAGCTAAATAAACACATACCATGAATAAAATTATCACTATTTTTTTTATTTCAATGCTATTTACAGCCTGCGGAAATAGCTCAAGACAAGCAGCAGCCTACAATAATAAAATCATTGGCTTAAATAACCAGATAAGCACTGGATACGACCAATTTTTCAAATCACTAAATAATTCGGACACTTTAAAAATAAAAAAAGATTATAAAAAATTGTTTTTAACTATTACATTAATTGAAGATTCACTCTCTCAGGTTGGCAACCTGAAAAAGGACTCCACTCTTTTTGATGCTGCCCAAAAATTATTTGGAAGCTACAAAAAAGTTACAAGCCAGAAAATAGATAGTCTGGTTCAACTTTTTTTACTTCCTGCCGACCAGTACAATGTTGATGATTTAAGAAAATTAAAAAAACTCCAGCAAGAATCAAATACCGAAATAAAAAAAGCAATTGAAAAATTCACACAAGAACAAGAAAAATTTGCTAAAACTTATAACTTAGAATTAAATTAACATTATTTTTTTATAACTTGTGAAAGTTTTAGGGAGATAACATAATTTCATAAAATGAACATAGCCATATACAACGACAGAATATATAACTCGTGGATAAAAATTTTTGGGATAAAGAAGGATGAAGCCCCCAAATTTAATCATCTTTTTTTCCATAGCTTTTTTCTGTGGTGGTTTATATCCTTTTATTTTGTGGCCGCCAATGGTGTATTCATCACCTATTTTAGTAGCGAATATTTACCACTGGCCTATGTAGGAGCCGGAATTATGGGTTATTTAGTAAGCTTACTTTATTCCTTTGCACAAAAATTCATTAAGCCTAAATATCTGTTCTTCTCAGCCTTAGGTATTATGATCGTTCTCAGCCTGCTTTCACGTGCTTCTATGCCCTTTTTAACCGAAGCACATCACAAATGGCTGGCTTTTTTTGTATTTATCTGGGCCTGGCCTTTTATCTCTTTAGTAAACATAGAATCTGGCGGTTTAGCCCTACAATTTTTAAATCTAAGACAGGTAAAGCAGCAATTTGGAATGATAAATATTGGCGGCATTATCTCTTCTATCTTATCCTATTTTATCATTCCATTTATAATGCCCTTTCTAAGCCATCCTTTTGACCTATTGTATATAGGTATAATTGGACTAGTCATAGGGCTTTTTATTGTTTCAAAGATTTATAAGAATTTTTCCGTAGAGTCAACGGGTACTAAGAAGACAGGTATAAAAGAAAAGCCTACCGGCAGTATTTTTCAACTAATAAAACAACGTTATTTTCTTTTTATATTTGTTTCGGCTATTTTTTCAATGCTCGCCATTTATTTCACCGACTTTGGCTATCTGTCTAGTATCAAGATACAATCTAAACTAATCACTACCGCAGCCGATGCGGCGAATTTCATTTCCCTCATGGCTGGTATTGTAAAAACTGGCGAATTTTTACTTTCCTACTTTTCTAATCGTCTTCTTGGGCGCTATGGAATGAAATTAGGCCTTAATGCCATGCCTATAGGCATGTTCAGTCTGGTAACACTTTCGGCAATTGCAGCACTTACTTTTGGCCCTACAAGTATTACTTTTTTTATTATAATCGTGATAACCAAAGCAGCCGAACGAATTCTGAGGCGAGGTTTAGACGATCCATCCTTTAATATTTTGTATCAACCCTTGCAAGGAAAACAGAAATTAGAAATCCAAACAAAAGTAGGCGTAGTAATGCAGCTTGCTATTGGTATAGCCGGAATATTGCTTTATGCCATAAGCAAACTATTAACAACTAAAGATGGATTTCAGCTCCAATATTATCCTCTTTTTTACTTGCCGGTTCTGGCTCTATGGGTACTAATAGCAAGGAATTTATACAAATCCTACAAAGCAAAACTACGCCAAATATTAGCCGACATCAGTAAAAAATTCCGTAGAGACCCGGATCAACATAAATACGGTGAAGAACTTCTTATTCGGAAATTCAAAAACGAAAACATGAAGGTTATAAGGTTTAGTGTCAATATATTAGCTGAGACAAATCCCAGTGCAATGGATCGTTTTGCCAGCACTTTACTTGAACTAAATGACAAAGATATAAGTAGAACAATTCTCAAAAGTGTAGATACCCTAACTCCCCGAAGAGTTGTAAAGACACTAAATAAAGAAATAAAAAGCAACAAAATAGACGAATCACTAATGCCTTTTGCCACACAAGCACTTGATATACTTCAGCTTGAGGCCACCCAGGCAGATATACAAAAAGGAGTAGAAGAACTTTGTAACTCCGAACAAGAAATGGAACAACTTAGGGCTATCAAATTTATCGCCACAGAACGTCCTGCCAACAGTGAGAAGCTGATTGAAACATTACTAAAATCGAGAAATCGCAGAATAGTAAATGCAGCCTTAAAGTTAGCCGGAAAATTAAATTCAGCCTCTTTAAATAAAAGAATAGTTTCCTTTATTGAGCATCCCGAACACAGCCACACAGTAGTATCAGTACTTACCGAAGCAAATAAAAATGTTTTCAGCACCATGGAAAAGTATTTTGAAAAAGAAGATGTTAATTTCAGAATTCTTCTCCGTCTCGTTGAAATTTACGCAAAAGTTGGAACAACAAAAGCCAAAAGAATCCTTATCAAACACCTAAGCTATCCAAACAAAGAAATACAGGAAGCCGTTATTAAAGCCCTCTATTTCTGCCGCTATCAAGCTACTGAAGAGACACGCTCTGTTATAGTTGAAAAAATTAAAGAATTTATCAGTAAAATCCTTTATCTAAAAGTAATATTAGAACAATCGGAAGACCAAAAATATACATTCAAGCTCATTCAATCACTAGAATTAGAGCGAGATTACGATTATGAACTTCTATTTAATCTACTTAGCTTTATATACAAACCCTCTACTATCTCACTTATTCGTAAGAATATTTTGGGTGCCAATACAATTTTTGCATTAGAATTGATTGATAACTTTCTGGATCAAGATATAAAATTACTTATAGTGCCATTATTCGATAATTTTTCTCTAAGTCAGAAACTAAGAAAATACAAAAGTTTTGTTACTATTTCAAAAATCAATTTCAACCAACGCCTGAGAGAGATTATCAAAGTAGATTATTCTCAAGTAAATACTTGGACACGAACTAAGGCCATTGAACTTATCGGCCGTATGCACAGAAAAAGAAAATCCCAAAAACAGATTATTGCTAAAACAAATACTTTTAAAGACATTAAGCTTTGGGAAAGCATAGAAGTTGAAAAATTACTAGAGCAAATTAGAAAATCAGAAATGCCCGATGAGATTTTTGTGGCTCTTCATCATCGTCACGAACTCATATACACTACTGCTGTTCAGATAGTTTACGAAGAGAATCCTGCTAGATGTTACGATTATTTGCAGCGTTTTTCCCACTATAAACGCAATTTATTTAATGTACTAGAAGGCGGTTCTGATTCCGGTAGGGTTTTAATAACAGAAAGGGTAAAGTATCTACGTAGAAATCCTCTGTTTTTTACAATTCCAGAGCACTCATTAGTAAAATTAGCCGAAATATTCAATCTGAAAACGCTCAAAAAAGATGAACATTTTCTTTTGGAATCTCCCGATTTAACAGAATTTATAATTATTGTACTAAAAGGAAAACTAACAGATGTTTCTGAGAATATCACCTTTGAAAAAGAAGACTTTATAGCCAAAGGTTTAAGTATAGCCAAAGATGCCAATGAAATTAAAGCGTTTAAAACAACCACAATTTTGTTTGCCAATCGTTTTGAATATTTTAACTTGTTATTAGATGAAGTGGAAATATTAAACCAAATGTTTGATATGCTGGAAACACAAGAAGGATATAAACATTAAATTTCACCAACATCCAGTATCTCAGCTATTTCATCTATATTTAGAGTATTTGCAAAATGACTAACAAACTCGTTCGTTAATTCAAGATTTTCGTTGACAGAAAATATATATAGTTTTTTCCTGTCCTGCAATGCATATCCCAAGCGAAGATACTGAGCTGGACTTATTGTTTCACAGATTAATATATAAGCTGCCGATTTTTTAAACTCCCGAGGAAAACCTCTTTTTATATTCGGTAAATCATTTGTACAACTATGAATTACTATTCTATCAGCAGCAAAATCATGCAAACTCATAATCTCTTTTTTCAATTGACTTACCGAAAAATCGGCTAAACTACTTTCTATATAAAACTCAAATTGCGAGTAAATATTAGTTATACTTTTGAGTGTATCTTTCTTAATCTCACGCTTTAAATTACTTAAACTAAATATATTGCCAGGAATTTGAAAAAAATAATTTTGCTCAGCACTAAAAAAACGGACAATTTCCATCGGACATTCTTTTTTAAAATTCTCATATGATTCAAAAATCCGGAGTTTTGCCTGTATTTCGTCCTCATTCTCAATTCGCTCAAGTATAAGTGTTCCAGATTTAATCGTTTTGCTATTAAAATTTTGCCAAGCACCCACTGCCAAATTCTGTTTTTTGCCTACATTAGCATTAATCAAAATCTGTAGAGACTGGCTATTTTCACTCTTTTTATGAAGTAATAAAACTCGTATATCGCCAAAAAATTTGTATTCTCCAAGGTAGTTATCGGCATTAATTCCATGTTTTTGAATTTCAAGCCTGCCATTTTGTTTGAAAATTATCAAAACACGCGCTATTTGACTACTTTGACTATCAAAATAATATAAATACCATTTAGTATTTCTAAAAAAATCAATTCGCTCATTTACAGAATCAATATCTACAAATTGTAGGGTGTTAGAGAAAATAGTACTAGAAATATCTCTATAATCACCAATGTTGGGATAAAAATTAACAACCTGCTTTAGAATATATTTTATTCTTTTATTTTGGGGCAGTTGCATTCTGCTTTCTAAGCTTTTAATGGAAGAACTTCTGGTATCCATAAAACTCTTTCAGTGCTAACTACACTTCTGAACAAAATCTTGTTTTTTAGTAAGCAAAAGTGCCGCTTAAAAAGCAGCACTTTTTTTCCCATATATATACGAATTCAATTATCTTGGCCAATCATAATTTTATAGCGAAGGAGTAACATACACTAAACGATGTCAAAAAAATAAAATTATAAAAAAAACGGTTTACATTATAAATCAATAAATCCGTCAAGTCGCTTTAGCGAATCGGTTAAGGCTTCTACTCCAAGCAATGGATCCTTACTCTCTGGTAAAAGCTGAAAGCCGCAATCCTGATATCTTTGTTTAATTTCTGAGCTATCGAACCCCAGATGCCATTTGTTCAAAAACACATTGGAAATACTAATATCGAATTTAGCCAGATTATCGACAATAAGTTGTGACTCAGAAAAGGAGAGTTTATCTGTGTTCATCACAAGGTTCAGACTTGTTTTCGTACTATCCCGGATAATATCTTTCATCCTTTGATACTCTTCAATCTGCTTGGTTAGCTTACTCCGTATTTTGTCTGTTTCTATCTCCTTTTTACCAAATTTCACCCGTGAAATAATCTCTTTCTTTTCGATAATTTTATTACGCAATACCAACAGGTTTTCCAACCAAATTAGTGAAACATCAGACAAGGTAAGAAACTTTAGGGTTAAAGCCGTTGGAGGCATATCAAAAACAATGTAATCAACCTCTTTTGAACTGTTTCGTATCGACTGATAAGCCAACAGCAGAGCATACTCTTCAATACCTGGGGAATATTTGAGAATATTCAAATAATTTTCAAGGTTAAATGCCGTAAGATAAGAATATGTACGTTTAACTTGAGAGAGTATCTCTGTTAGATATTTATTAACCCACTTGGCTATATCCACCTCTTTAACAGAAAGTTTATCATTAATTTTTAAAAATTTTTCCGAAAATTTCTTCTCAAAAATATCGCTTTGGTTGTGTGCCGGATCCATCGACACCAGCTGGGTTTTGTAACCTTTTCCTGCCAAATGCAGTGCCGTTAAGGCAGAAGAGGTTGACTTACCTACGCCTCCTTTACCAAGAAAAAAAATATTTTTTGCTTTATTCTTCATAGTTACATTACATCAAATGTTGATAACAGATTCGAAATAGGCTCGGTGGCCATATCCACTTTATTGAGCATTAAAGCAAAGTGCGTTTCCATTTCTGGAAGCATATCTAGCGTAATTTGCATAGGTGGAGTTGGCAATCCGATAAACGAACCCAACACCAACAGACCAAATATATTTTCCATCTCTCCCAGCTCAGTCTCAATCGACTCTACAGCCATACTCCGCGTAGCCTCATTATATAACTTCCAGTTCTGCCTTAGTTTGGCAACTAATTTATTTAAAATTTCTCTCGTATCCATTTTTCCTGACTAAGATTTTTATCTTGATAAAGTTTTTTATACCCAAGCGCTATCAAAACAGTGAAAAGATTTTTGTTATTTCATTTGTAATCAACATATTACAAAAGACACACATAATAAACATGATACCTATTCGGAATTAATCATTCAACTTTATCCTAAATATTTTTAATTCAAAACGTATTTTTTTTGCCGAAGGAAAATAAAAATAAACCGCATATAGCGAAAACAACGTAATAAGAATATGAGTTGTTTCAGGCAGATTCATTAACAGCGAAAAAATCAAAAAATAAGGCGCGGATAACGCGATATTCAAAATATTTTTTTCAAAACTCATAAACAGCTCATTTGAAACCTGTTTTTTTTTCTTCAAGGAGTAAACAAAATAACTACGGTAAAATATGGGCAGCGCGATGCCAAATATACCGGCCAAAGAGGATATAACAACAGACACTGTTTTTCCATAAATAATTAAAGAAAAACTCGTTTCAAAAAAGTAATTCAGCAAGTAAGCAAGCAAAATCAATGCCGCTGCTATAAATAGTTGTTTTAAATAAACCTTTTTTAAGGTTTCTAATACCAGTTGTTCATTCATAAAAATCATTTTAAACCATAAAAAAAATAGAAATTCACTAAAAAAAGAAAATGGCTATTTAACAGATTAAATCACCATTTCCTTTTTTTGAAATTTTCTGCAAAGGGAATAATTATGAACGTTTCAGCTCTTCATCCATTTTTGTGGGAGAATAGCTTGTTTTTAAAAATTTCCCTACACCCTCAACGGCTACCCAAATCATTGAGATAAAGATGATGGCATTGAGAACCTCTAATAGAATATTGTGTTTAGCTCCGAAACTAAACTGATTTTCAATTATAGCCCACATGGAAACGATAAGCATAAATAGAGCAGGTATCAAACTTATCAGCCAGCCCCATTTCGAGCGGCCTTTAAGGTAGATAGAAATAACAATCAATGCCAGCGCAGCAAGAGTCTGGTTAACCGCACCAAACAATGGCCATAAGGCCAGCGCACCCTTACCATTAGCTCCTGAAGAGAATATAAGAATCATAGCAACCAAAATAACAAAACCTGTTGAAATATACTTATTTTTAAAAACAGTTGGAAATGTTTCGGTAATTAGGTATCGCTGAACCCGGGTCGCGGTATCCATTGTAGTACCGGCAAACGAAGCTACAAATACCCCCATTATGGTCATTGCAATTCCTTTTGAAATTCCGATTGATTCAATCATATTGGCCGAACCTTCGACAAAAGCCCCCACTTTGGAACTAAGTCCACCGGCAGCTGCCCATGAAGAATAGTGATGTGTCCAAGCCGATACACCTGTCAGTACTTCCCCACTTTTATCAAGATATCCCATTCCAATTCCTGCGGTAGTGGCAATGATTACCAAAGTTGCTAACGAACCTTCCATAAGCATAGAACCATATCCTACAAATAGAGAATCCGTCTCTTTACGAACCTGCTTAGATGAAGTTCCTGAAGAAACTAGCGCATGAAAACCAGAGATAGCACCACAGGCAATGGTAATAAACAAAAATGGCCACAACGAAGGAGAACCTTCAGGATGAGGTCTTACTGTCGGAGCGACAATTTGCAAATCACCACTGAATCCGGCAACCAAAACTCCCAGTACCAATAAAACCAAGGCAATAACAAGCTCATGGGAATTTATATAATCCCGTGGTTGCAAAAGTGTAGTTACCGGTAAAACAGAAGCTATAAAAGCATAAATTAACAGAATAATTGTCCAAATAGCAATGGGTGAAAGGCCGAGTACGGAAGGCATTACCAGCGGCATATAAGCCCCCCAAATAATGGTAAGATACATTACAACCACAGCAATAATAGACCAAACAGCCAAATTTGCCCCTTTTTTATAAACAAGATAACCAAGATAGATGGCGATGGGGATTTCGAACCAAACAGGAATAACCGATTGCGGATACATTTTGAATAAAATGGCAATTACCAAACCAAAAATGGCCACAATAATCCATAACTCCATAAAAACAATAAAGAACAAAAAATATTTGGTTCTTGTATTGATATATTTTCCAGTAAATTCTGATAAAGATTTTCCCTGATTTCTCATGGATATAATCAATGTTCCAAAATCATGAGCAGCTCCCATTACAATGGAGCCAACAAAAACCCAAATCAATGCAGGAAGCCAACCCCAAATTACCGCGATGGCAGGGCCTACGATAGGTCCTGTTCCTGCAATTGAGGCAAAATGATGACCGAAAATTACTTCTTTCTTGGTAGGCACAAAATCAACACCATCTTCTAACTCAACTGAAGGAACCGGATTATTATCGTTGAGTTTAAATATTTTATTTCCAATAAATTTTCCATACACGCGGTACATAATAAGATAGCCCCCAAAGACTATCAGCATAATTAAAATTGATTCCATTTTGTTATTTTTTATAAATTATCAATTAGTAAAAAAATACAAAAGTTTAATAAATTCTATAATTTACTCAAATTTAGACACTTTAAGGTGCAAGCACGCTCAAAGGTCAAAAATATACGAATATATTGATAATCAAAAGATATTAGCCCCCATACTAAATAAACCACTTGTTATCAATAATTACATAATAAATAAATTAATGAATAATAAAAAATATTATTAAAATTTATATAAACAACTCATAGAGATTTGATTTCCAATTACGGTTTTATCCTTATAATCTACTGGATCGGGAGTAGCATACGTCAAATTACTCTGAAGCCATTCAACAGCCAAAGTCATTGATCCAATCTTATAGTCAACCATAAAGTTAGTAAGAAAGTGCTTAGTGCGTGGGCTTCCAAAAAGAGCTATGGCATCATCACGATTTACATTTTCATCCCCAAGGAATCCATACACACCCAATTTTTTATTAAATACATAACCAAGCTGTAACCATCCACCCGTGGAACGTAAATCAAGAGCTGTATCTTGAACCTGAGTAATGGCTCCGAACTGCTGTCCTATATTTTTGCCGGAATAAAAATTTCCCTGAAACAGAAAACCACCTGTGTGAAATTTGGCTCCCAATTCAACAGCCGTACCAGTTAATTTGCCAAAATCAGTAGTAGAAGTTACAGGAGTAAGATCTTTCTGATCGTAATGTCCAACAACATAAGCAGACCAAGACTTGGCTATAAAATTAAACTTAAGTTCCATTTGTGGAATTCCAAAATTACCAGCATTTAAAAAATTAGTGTTACTACCTGGTCCATTCCATGAACCCGAAAATAAAGCAGCATCCATTCTTATTTTAACGGAACTCTCTTTTCCGTTCAATCCTTGATAAAAATAGATTCCCGGAAAACGCCAACCAACAAAACCTGCACTACCATAACCCAATGGGAATGCTATATGCGATACAGAAACAGGTACATTACCAAACATAGGCGTCCATGCCTGTCCCATACGAATTCTTAAATTATTATGAACAATGTCGGCATAAGCAAGCCTGAGTCTTAGCATAGGCATTTGGGCAGAAAATAACGAAGTCCCAAATTCACCACCAAAAAAGTCCATTTCAACAGCACCGCCTAATTTCCAGTCTGTAGAAGTTTCAGCACCATTAAATACAAACGTTAACCTTGTATTCCGAACATCAAACCCGGAAAACCACTTGTTATCAGGAAAACCAGTAGGATTCGCCCATTCGGCATTTTGTCCGTTCCCAAACTTAAATTGCTGATCTTGTAAAAACATAGATGTCCCCACAAAACCTTTTATTTTAATAGTTTCTTTACCTCCCGGTATTACATTTTGAGCATTTAATCCTGTAGTAAAGAATACTACTGCAAATAGTAAAACTAATTTTTTCATTTTTTTAATTTTTAATGAATAATAATGATTACATTTAATGTTTTCATTTATCTTTAAGCTTTATTATATCTCAGAATCATTACGTCAAATAAAATTACTTCTATTCCAATTATACATAAACCGTTTTGCCGAATAAAATGAATGCTTTTACAGGAACTAATTTAAACAACAACATTTTAGTAAAAATAACATCTTTTTTAATAAATAACAAATTTTTAACTATTTTTCTTCGATATTTCGTTAAATTTTTGTTTAAAACAAAAAAATCGGCCAATTCTACTATAAAACATATCACTCACTATTTCATTGTAAAACATTGATTATTAGCTAAAGAATCATAATTTAACAAAAAATTAATTCTAAAACACACTAACTTATATTTTTATATTATATTTTGATAACTAATTATGAGTTCGGTCTAAAAACTGGTCGGACGGGTAGATTTATCAAAATTGTAAAAATAAACAGCTTACTTATAATTGATAAATGAAGTCGTCCGACTGATTTCGATGCAAATTCACCTTTTTATACTAGACTCATAGATTTTTTAGCAAAAAAAACAGAATTCATAATTGCTTGCGATTATCATTAATTTAGAATTATTCTTTTTCTTTTTAACCTACTTACTAATAAAACATTAAAGCATTAGCAAAGCCCTAAATGGTATAATCTCTATCCTCGAATCCCACCGAACTATCAAAAGCGAGTCGTTTTTTCAATCATACTCGTATGTTTGCAAATACTTATGATAACTAACGGATATTCATAGATAAACAAAATCTAACAAAAAATGTGATACCGGTACGGTATAATAATTTTTGATCACACTTGTTTTTTTTCGAGATGTATTGAAATTCATCTATCTTCGCCAATCATAATTTTATACCGAAGCGGTATCCTATTAATTATACTTATTTTGGTAAAATTTTGAATGTAATTGGAATATCAAAATCTTTTCTCATATTTTGATAGCGGTTTAATTTTAACAATATAATTAGATGACAAATAGAACCCTAAAAATCATTATTACTTCGCTACTTTTCAGTTTATTCCTAACTTCTTGTCAGCAAAAAAATAAACTGAAAGATAAGCAACAGAATAATCCAGCCCAATATAAGTCCCTAGATTTTGCACAAAATTTTGCTTATCGTAAAAATAATGGGAATATAAGCATTCAGGTTCATAATTCTTGGGGTGGAGCAATGCAAACAGATGAATATTATCTACTTAGCAGTTCAAAGAAGCTTGCTTCAAATGCAGATTTCAACGAAGTAATTCATATTCCGGTAAAAAGGGTTGTATGTATGTCGGCCACACAAGTAGCACAAATAGCCGAAATAAATGAAGAAAAAAGTATTGTAGCTGTTTCAGGTGCCGATTACATTTATAATCAAAGTGTAAGAGAGCAAATCAAAGCCGGAAAGACAAAAGATGTAGCCTTTGGCCAGAATTTGAATATGGAAGCACTTATGAATTTACAGCCCGATGTTGTTTTTATGTATGGAATTAATACTCAAGATATTATTACAGCTCAAAATATTAGAAAGTTAGGAATCCATGTTGTTTTCAACAATGATTATTTGGAAAATACAGCGCTGGGAAGAGCAGAGTGGTCGGTTTTTACCGCTGCTTTTTTCAACAAAATGGTAAAAGCAGAAGCTTCTTTCCTAAAAGAAACCTCCGATTATCAATCTTTGATTAGACCCACGATTTCGGATAAAACAATATTTTTGAATATTCCATTCAAGGATGTATGGTATATGCCAGGCGGTAAATCTTATTTTGCCTGTCTATTAAAAGACGCAGGTGCCAGATATATTTATGCTAAAAACGAACAGATTCAGTCTTTGAGTCTGGACTTTGAGGCCGTTTTTAAAGCAGCACAAAATTGCGATTTATGGATTAATGCAGGCTCAATGCAGAATCTCAAGCAAATTAAAAGTATTGATAATAGAATGAGCTATTTTAAAGCGTTCAAAAATCAGGAAGTATATAATCCTGTTAACCGCATGCTACCCGGCGGTGCTAACGATTTTTGGGAAACGGGTGTAACACATCCACATCTACTCCTCAGCGATTTGCGCAAAATAATAGACCAATCTACCGATACTTCTTTCTATTTTTACAAACGACTTAAATAAATGAAATCAAAACATATTTTACTTTTTCTGGGACTCTTATTACTATTAGTCTTACTTGCCGCTATCGACCTATTTTTTGGGAGCACAAATTTATCTCCGCATGATTTTATGGTCTGGCTAAGCACCTCTGAGAATACACAAAATTCACTAATTTTAAGTGAAATAAGATTACCACGGCTTTTAACAGCTCTATTCAGTGGAGCAGCACTTGCGGTGGCAGGCTTATTAATGCAGAGTATTTTCCAAAATCCGTTAGCCGGCCCTTATGTTTTGGGCGTAAGTAGTGGTGCTTCTCTTGGTGTTGCAATTGTTTTACTGGGAAGTCAGATTATATTTTCCGGCCTTTTTATCCTCCAAAGCAGAGTAACACTCCTTTTGGGCGCTTTTGCAGGTTCATTAAGTATAATTATGCTAATAATAATTATTGCCCGGCATCTAAAGAGCTTAACGACACTGCTCATTTTAGGAATTTTATTCAGCGGTGCCACCTCAGCCCTTATAAATATCCTTCAATATTTTGCCCAAGCTGCGGATATAAAAACCTATGTTGTCTGGACTCTGGGTAATTTGGGAGGTATGAATTTGAATGAATCGCTACTTTTAAGTGGCCTAATCATACTCAGCCTACTCCCTACTTTACTGTCGGTTAAAGCTTTAGATGCGTTTAGTCTAGGCGAAGAGGAAGCCAGTAACCTGGGTATAAATGTAATTCGCTGGCGCTATATCATACTGATTAGTGCGGGCATGCTCACAGCCATTGTCACAGCATTTGTAGGGCCAATCGCCTTTGTCGGTATCATTATTCCACATATTAGCCGGATACTTTTCAATAGTTTCAGACATATAATCATTCTGCCAGCAGCAATACTTTTGGGCAGTAGTCTACTTGTTTTCGCCGATTTTATCTCTCGCATCCCTGGCACTATATACTCCATCCCCATAAATTCTATCACCTCTCTAATCGGAATCCCCATAGTGGCTTACTTGCTTATTTCTAAGAAACAAATAATATTTTAACATTTTTGACTATATAAGGTGCATGCACGCTCAAATATCATAAATTTAATTACTAATTACTTATTCCATTAATGCACAATTCTTCATTTTACATTCATGAGTCCAGTATAAAAAGGTAAATTTGTATCGAAATCGGTCGGACGACTTCATTAATCAATTATAAGAAAGCTGTCTATTTTCACAGTTTTAATAAATCTATCCTTCCGACCGTTTTTTAAACCAAACTCATTCATCATTTCACATTCGTTTTTTTTTATATCTTGCGCTCTTATTATTCTATCCCAATTATTATTTATTAAAAAACATTAAATTAAAAAAAATGCGAAAAATTTTGTTTTATGGAGTCCTTTTGGTTCTGTTTTTCACCCAATGTAACAATCAGGACAGCAAGATGGTTCAGTCAGGTTTCACGGTAAATGGAAAAATCACAGGCCTGGATAGCGGAAAAGTTATTCTACAAAAATATGTAGAAGGAAAATGGAAAAAGTTAGACTCCACACAATTAAAAAAAGGGACATTTACCTTTAAAGGAAAAGCAGATAACCCAGAAATGCTCTATTTATCATTTCCGGGCAAAAAGCATCCTTTAGGCTTTTTTAGTGAAAACACACTAATAACTATTGAAGCACAAGCAGATAGCTTAACAGATGCCAAAATCTCCGGCTCCAAAATAAATAATGAATATCAGGCTTTTAAAGATTCGACAGATAGATTTGAAAAGCGACAACAGCAGCTCTATGCGCATTACATGAAAGCCCAGCAAAATCAGGACCCTGCTCTGATAAAGCAGATAGAATCACAATACGAAACAGTTTATAATAATGAAAATGAATTTATGAAAAATTATGCCTGGGCGCATAATAAATCTATTGTTTCTCCTTTCATCATTGTTAGAAATTTATCTTATTCTTTAGAATATCAGCAATTAGATTCATTTTTACAGCATTTGGATAAATCCTTATCTAATTCCGTATATTACAAACAAATACAAGATAGAGTTCAGGTGCTAAAAAGAGTTGCCACAGGACAAGTAGCCCCTGATATAGAACTACCAGATACCAGCGGAAATCCCACAAAATTAAGCACATTAAGAGGTAAATATGTCTTAATCGACTTTTGGGCTTCGTGGTGTCGTCCTTGTAGAAAAGAAAATCCTAATAATGTAGCACTTTACAAAGATTTCAGAGATAAAGGTTTTGAAATTTTTGGAGTATCCTTAGATGCAAAAAAAGCCGATTGGGAAAAAGCAATTATACAAGATGGTCTCACCTGGACACAGGTATCCGATTTAAAATACTGGAATTCGGCTGCGGGTAAATTATATGGTGTCAGATCCATACCCCACACAGTGCTTATCGACCCCCAAGGAAAAATAATAGCCAATAACCTTCGCGGTGATGAACTACGGGAAAAAGTGGAAAAACTCTTAAACTAATTAAAAATTAAAAATTACGAATTACGAAACATTGATTCGTAATTCGTAATTTTTAATCATCTTCGTTCCGCTTAACGCCAGTAATAATAGCAACGCATCCCTTCTTAAAGCCTGGTTTTGGATCGGGAACCTGCACCGAAATTACATAATTTTGACTCTCTTGTGGGGAGAATTCCCAAATTGATGAATACTCGTCTGCCTTATTATTATAAACTACAATTTTATTAGAATTAATAATTTTGAAATTCACATATTCATAAACTTTAGAATCAGTAACAACTACAATTCTGTATTTTTTCCCCTTGAAAAAAGGCTTAACTACATCTATATGCTCTCCGGCTGCTAATTGTATAGAATTTAAATATCCATCATGACGGTAATTATCTGTATTAAGCAAAGCTAAACCAATGTTTTCGGCAAACTGAACACATTGCCCTGATGATGTCTTCACCAGTCCAAAATTGCCAATTAGTAAAATAAAAATTATTAATTTTTTCATATTTAAATCTTTTATAAGAACTTATTGTATCATTTTTTGGCGTAAGTTATCCACAGATAAGGCAAATTTCTTAAAAATATCAGAATCAACATTATTTGTTCCTAACTTTTCGTATAGAGTATTTATGGAGTTAAAGTCCTGTGAATAATAATTTATTGCCTTTTGCGATTTATTTGTTTCAAGAATTTGCATTATCAAATCCATTGAGAGTTTTTGCTCCAGAATTTTAGTTCTAAGTTTACTATTGTCAGGAGTTTGTTGCGCCAAATTGATAGCGATATGCAGCCCTTCAACCCAGCCACCCATAGCCATTAGTAAAGCTAAATCGTATTTACCGTTATCATTAAAATAAGCCTCGGAGCGACGATATACAACCGTAATCATATCTATTAAAGAATCCTTTTTTGTGAAATTTTCAGCCAGCCACCTGATAGTATCCTGACCTACAACGTTAGATAAACCCAATGATTGTGCCAGTATACGAGTGGAAGCAAAATAATTTATGGCAATCTGATTTTGTTCAAATAAAGAGGCAAAACAAAAATCGGTACTATAAATACCAAAATTGAGTGCCTGTTTAGTGGAAGTTTCGTAATTGCCAACATTCTGTGTCCCATTCAAAATAGCATGATCAAAACTTAAATTACTATCCGAAAAAAGCAAATTGGCCACATCGGGTGGTGAAGGTAAATTATAAAATATTTTTTTAGCTTTAACAAAATTAGCCTCTAAATCAATGGTATCTATATTTGAAGCTTGATTTTGTTTATTAGTATTTTCATTACAAGAGAAAATAATTAAACTTAAAAAGGCGAGCAAACTAAAATTAAACAGGTTTTTCTTCATTTTTTTAAAAATTATAAATTAATAAGTAGTGGTCATATCCGAAGGAACACAAATAATATAATCGGCCTTATTCTTGGCATCATCATTCAAATGTTCGATATTTTTCTGCGAAACCGTTGTTATTGTTTTTATTTTCAATTTTTTATTATGTGCCCTGAGATAAGTAATTATTCCCTGATGCTTGTCGCTATGCATACTCCCATCGAAATGAAGCACTTGATTTTCTTTTTTCCAATTTGAATACACCGAATAAGCCATTGTTGCATCTTTTAAAGCCTGAGCTTCGGCCATATTTACAAGGGGGTTTTCATCCGAATTAGCATTTTTTTTATTCTTTTTTGTCGCCGTATGCATTCCCCTTCCCATAAACATCGGCATATAAATTTCATAATAAAATTTTATAGGTAAAGGCGGTAAATACGTTTTTGC
>CAYQXT010000023.1:0-17614 GCA_964421365.1 uncultured Bacteroidaceae bacterium | reverse complement strand
CGAGTTATGTCAACAAATTATCAAAAATGTTGATGAATAATGGAGTAACAACGGGCGGTTTCTTAGCTTTGGGCATCCATAATGAGAAAGGAGAACGAGTGGGATTTGAGTTATCGTTTTTACCCTCCAAAGAACGCTTTTTAATGTGTACCACAACAGAAACCGGGAATTGGCAGAAAACAGGAAGATATTACTTTAATCCCAAAACGATTTCTTATGGAACAAAAAGAATATTGGATACAGATGCAGATATATATATCATAGATGAAATAGGTCCCTTAGAACTCGAATATAAGGGCTGGTTTGATGCTTTATATGACTTAAACACACAAAAACAGCCGGTACAGGTTTGGGTTGTGCGGAAAAAATTGCTTTCTAAAGTACAGACATTATTCCCTTTTGCCGATTATGAGGTATTGGATATTTCAGAGATTACTGTTGAAAAGACTTTGACTAAAATTGTTGAATGTGAAAGCCTATATGAGCAAGGGGGAATTGCTCGTAGTGAATAGTGAACGGTGTCTCCCCTGTAACGCTTTTTGTAATTACTATATCTTCCTGAATGTGAATTGTATAGTGCTAGTGCTGCTTTTTTTTACGATGGGATTGATCAAATAATAAAGGATACAAATGTCAGTGCTAATCGCTAATCATATTTTAAGGAAATAAAAAAAGCGAGCCTATAAGCTCGCTTTTTAGGTGTCTAAATCAATTATTTAATAATATTGATTTTTTGAATGATTGTTTCTTTCTCCGTTGTAATGTGCATAATATAAATACCATGAGCACAGTCGGTAAAATCAATAAGCTGTGAAGCATTAGCCTGTGGTATTTCCTTAATTAATTTTCCGGTAATACTATAAACTCTAATATTCGCTTTCTCAACATTATCTACCGTAATATAATTAACTGCCGGATTAGGATAAACGCTGATTTCACTGGATTTCTTAGTCGAACTGGCCGGGGCTGATACAGAGATAGAGAAAGACTGTTCTGTAATATTAGCCCCATCACTTACGCCTACGGTTACAGAATAGCTGCCAATATTTGCTTCGAGTGGAGAGCCTATTAAATCAGCCGTTCCGTTAAGATTATCCTGAATATTTAGCCACATAGGTATGTCGGTTCCAATAAAACGGAGCATATCGCCATCGGCATCAGTTGCGGTAATGGTGTATGCGTAGTCACTTCCTGTTGTAACTGCTGTATCAGGCAACGAGGTAATAACCGGTGCTGTATTCGGATTAGCTATTACCGTAATGGTAAAACTCATCGGTGTAGAATATAGATAACCATCTGATGCAACTAGTTCAACGGCATAAGTTCCAGATACAGTAGGCGTTCCGTGAAGTTTTGTCTCGCCATTACTTGTTCCGGCAAGATTTAGCCAATTGGGCTTTTGGGTTGCCATAATAACAATTTCATCCTTATTCGCATCGGTAGCCGTAACTGTAACACTAAATACTTGACCGGTATTAACCGTTGCATTAGAAATGGCTGCTATAACCGGCTTTTCACGAACTTCAACGCTCAGGTTAAAGATTAAGTTATCGTTAGCTCCTTTGTCGTCTGTAACGAGCAAACTAATGGTGGAGGTGCCTGCGCTAGAGTCTGGAGCTGTACCATCTAACGAACCTGTCCCATTTCCATTATCAGTAAGCGTTAACCAAGAAGGAAGGGGTGTCTTTGCTGTGATAGTAAGCACATCTGAAACATTCTCATCCTTGGCTACAAGATTAAGCTTAAATATATCTCCGGCATAGGTGTGGTTAATACCTTCAGAAATGAAGTGAGGTGCCGCATTGGCTGTTACCGTAATAATAAAGGACTGGATAACAAAACCTCCATTAGAATCGGTAGCTCTAAGCTGAACAAAGTGTTGTCCGGCTGTAAGTGTGCCTGTTAGTGCAAACGTGGCATCGCTTCCTGCTGTACCTGTTCCTGTTATGCCCGAAGGCAAGTTACCCTCTGCACTAATCGTAACAATTTGACTATAAAAGTCGGCCGCATGAGCTGTGTAGCTATATGTCTGACCTTCGATTAAATCGGTAGCCGGTACGGTGGTAAAGTAGGGTTTTGGATCTTTAGCTACCGTTATTTTAAAGGTAGCAGAAGTAGAATCCCTGCCGTCGTTTGCATAAAACTCAACATAATGATCGCCAGCATCGGTAGCTGTTGGTGTACCGGAGAATGTTAATGTACTTGCATTAAAAGACAACCACGTAGGGCTATTGCTTACACGATAAGTAATTGAGTCTCCCTCTTTGTCGCTGGCACCAATTTGTATAGAGAAGGCTTCATTTTCAATTGCATTCTGGTCGGCAATTCCTGCAATTACAGGCGCTTCGTTATATAGAATCATTCGGAGCATCAGATCGCCTTTGTAGTCGGGATAGGTGGTGTTATCATAATCGGTGGCTTCTGCAAGAGTATTCAAATCACCTCTGTAAAATCGCCCCATATTATCGGCATTATCGTCAACTCCCACTTTTAAATAACCCAAATCTTCAACAGATAAATCATTAATCATCAAATAATAAGTACCCGGATCTAAAGCAACATAATTATCGCCTAAATCGTATGTTGCCCAGCCTCCTGCTGGATTACTGGTATATACATCCGAAGTCCAGACAAGCGTATTCGGTGTTCCCATTTTAATGACAGAGAATGTGTAACCTTTGGTGACACCTCCGGCATATATAATTGCCGCCTCAATTTTCTTTAAATAATCTTTATTGCGGATAACAAATCGGGTTCCCATACCATTACTGCTTGCATTTTGCTCAACCCATTGAGCTACACTATTGTCATCGAGCGCCATTTCGTTATCCGTAATGCTTAAAGTAGAAGTGCCGGAGAGTTCCGTTCCTTCGTCATCAGAAATACCATAATTAAAGGAGTATGTACCTATTTTTCTAGGATTTAATTTTGAGGCTAGAGTTGCCGTTGTTGTGGCAAAAGGCGTTACATCAAATGTTTTGTTCTCATATAATTGGTCGGAATTAGCCGAATTAGTAATTTTAGCTACTAAAGAATTTCCCGTTTTTGTGATATTCGATAGATTTTCTATATCAACGCTATAAATTAAATTATTGGCTTGATATAAAGGTATAATCGTATATTTATTTTCGGGATAGCCACTATTATTATCTACTTTAAGGTCTAATTCTGCCGGAACAAAATTTACTTTAAAATTATCAAACCAGAAAACCGGAATTTCGGTAGCTGAGGTAACAATTGAAGTATAAGTAACGACAAAATAGACCGAATCGGTGATATTTGAGCTTAAATCAAGCATGGTGGTATATTCTTGAGCTGCTGAATAGGCTTTCCCAATTTTATCCTGAGCATTGAAATCTTTCACAGAAGCGTAGTGTTGTCCTGATACGGTATTAGTGGCTATCGTTGTTGTATCATCGTCTTGCCAGAGTGTTTTAACAAATATACCTCCTTTTTTGTACATATCTACTTGAATGTCTGCTATATCAGCAGCACCTGTATTCGAAAGATTATCGAATTTCCAGCTAAAGAATAAATACAACTTATCTGAAGCTCCAGAGCTTGGTACTCCATATAACGGACTGTACAACATTTCTTTTTGTAATCTTGTTTTGTCGCAATTGATTTGCATATGCCCACCGGTAACTGTCCAGTGTTCGGCACTTGGTGGTGTGGTTCCTACGGATAGATTTAAGTCGTAACTATTTGTCCAGTCGCCAAAGCTAGAGAAAAAGTCGGTATAGGCCGTAGTGTTTGCATCCAAAACTTTAGTATCTTTCACTTCGGATGTAATAGAATAATTATCGGCCACTTTCCCGTCTGTTCCTCTCACATTGAAAGAGTATGAGCCTACATCAAAACGCGTAGGTAGCATAGAGACAGAAGCCGTAGTATCGGTAGATGTTAAACTGACCCAAGAGGGTGCACTATTTAGCGAAAATGTGCCTGTATCGTCATCCGGATCGGAGGCCAAAAGTTTAAAGTTTACTTTCACTCCTTCGGTGAGGATTAAGTTACTATTGTTGTATAGTCCACCAGCAGTAGTGGAGAATGTGAAAGCTTGGTTTTCTCGGATTAGCATTGTTAGGGCAATATCTCCTTGTCCGGTAACTTTCGTATAATTATTTGGTTTTCCACTAAAATAGGCAGTATTCCCTATTTCGGTAGTATCTGTATTAAACTCTAAATCTCCATTGTATGCAGTAACAAATACTAAATAATATCCGGCAGCCAGTTTTATCTGGTCGCTCATAGTTGTTATTTCCTGTGTTTCATTGACATTGGGGTCAGATTCATGTATAAAAACAGGATTTGTTGCATTCTCATCATCCACCTTAAACAAGTAGTATTTTATTTTATTTGTTTGTGTGGCAGCAGTTCTATCCATCATTATTCCTTTAAAATGGTCGGTTTTTCTTAAATAAAAGATAGAACCAAAGCCATTGCTTATTGTGGTATCGGCAATTGTACCATTCCCTGTTCGGAATCTAGAATAATTATTCAAATCAACTCTAAATGTTTTTTGTGTATTTCCTTGTGTAAAAGTAGTAGTCCCGTTAGGAGTAGTAATAGATCCTGTGATCCAATAGGTGTAGTCTCCCACAATATTAGTACCCGAAGTATTGGATTGAATAAAACTCGCTGGATCAAAAAGGAATGTTCCTGAATTTCCGGCTCCGGCAGCCGTAGAAATGGTAATTTGTTTATATGAATTTCCGTTATAGGTACCTGTTGGGCCTTGAATATGCAGATCTAAAGTAGCTTGTGAAGTAGCTGCCGAGTCTCCATTATTTTTGATATTATAGCTTATTGTATATCCTGCCGGATCAACCTGTTCTAATGGAACCGTTTCGTAATTGTTCAAGTCTAAACCAAGCGTATATTCCGAATTGGCTGTTTTTGTTAAAAGCATTCCATCCATCATGAAATTTCCGGCATACTGTCCTTTGTAATTAATTTTAATTTTAACTGCTTTTACGCTTGTACCGATATAACTGCTTAAATCAACTTTGGCATGATACCATTTCCAAGTGCTTGAATTTTCTACCGAATATTCTCCCCATGTTGGAGTGCCATCTTGCGAATTAGTTGCATCTACGGTGGATTCAAAAATACTTCTGTCATCTTCTTGCCAGAAGATACCATTACTCGAGAAGTTCGAACCATCGGTACTGGTTTCGAGGGTCATGGTAATATCTGCCTTGTTCCCGTTGTTTAAGGACATATCTGTACGCCAGAAAAAGGAGAGCTCCCATTTTTTTACCCCCGTATTTGGACGTGTACCTATATTATGCGAAAATGTAATCGTTTCGTCCTGAGCCGCTAGATTAGTTCCTTCTATGAAAGCTCCATTTGTATTTCCCGGAAAATTGTTTATATCGTAAACAAAGGATGAGTCTATCCATCCATATTTTCCATCGGCATTTGTCTCTGTCCAGTCCCCCGAATTGAAACTAATACTGTCAAAATCTTCAAAGAATTCGGTGGTACTTGCTGATTGTGAATTGCTGAGTTTCAAATTGTCGAGAACAAAATCTCCTCCAGCATTTACACCACTAATATTATTATAAGAAATAATAATACGAATATATTTTGTTGAGCTACTGATGTTTGCACTTGTATTGTTGATAGGAACAATGGCATGATACCACTTCATGGCAGTGCCTGTTTCTACTGAATATTCTGCCCACGTAGGAGTTGCATCTTCGCAATTAGCCGCATCTACATAGTCGGTAAAATTTGTTTGATTATCTTCTTGCCAAATTGTATTGGTGCCCGACCATGTACTATTGTCGGTTGAAGTCTGGATCTGAATTTGTATATTGGCATAATTACTTCCATAATTGAGCGCCATATCGTTTTTCCAGTAAAAAGAAACGGTTCTTGTAGGAATGGTTCCGTCAAACGGATTTTCCGGAATTGCATAAGTGTATGTTGTGGTTCCGCTGCTATTTCCTAAATCTTGATAAAGAGCAGACTTTGTATTTCCGGCAATAGCTGTATAGAGCGATGTTGTTGAGAGTGTCCAGTTTCCACTTCCGGCTTCCGACCAGTTTCCTGAATAACTGGTCATGGCATCGAAATTTTCACTCACTTCGGTTTTCTGTGCCCAAAGAGGCATCGTTAGAAAACTAAATAGACTAAATATTAATATGATTTTTTTCATTATTTTAAAATTTTAGTTTCACATTTTATTAATTGATAAATTTATTGATTAATAGGTCTATATCCCGTACCCATGTATATATCTTTTACATAGTTTTTACCCGAGTAAACGGTAAAGGTTACCCCTTCGATACCTCCTGTATAGTTTGCTCCGCTGGAAAATGATGTTGAAGGCAGAGGAAATAGTACTGAACCAGAAAGAGCTGTTGGTGCGCCTATCCAATAGTTTCTACCGAGATACCCTTGTCCTTGATTGGTCATAATCACTTTCTCAACAGAGCCATTATTAATGATAGCGATACCGCTTGCCCCATCTCCCATTCCGGGCAGATTGGCTGTGAAAGTAATAGTTGGTGCTGTGATATAGCCGGCTCCTTTAGTTGTCCCGCTTGTTGTAAAATCTACACCGGTAATTCTGCCTGAGGTGTAATTGATAATACAAGCACCTTTTGCTGTTTCTACATAGTTTTTTACAATTATATTAATTATTGGAGTGGAGTAGTATCCATTGCCGGGATTTGTTATGTTAATGGCAGTTACTCTTCCATCGGTAATAACCGCTTGTGCTTGTGCATCGACAAAATTACCGGAAGAAACCGTATTATTCCTAACAATTTCAACAATTGGTGTCGATTTATATCCCTGACCTGGAGTAGCTACATTAATAAACTCAATTTGACCGGAAAGTGGATTTGCCTGAGCGGAAAATGCCGCCTGATTTGTAAAGTAAGTAACCTTTACTGTGAAACTGGCTACAGTGGCTTCAGCTGGGGTGTCATAAGAGCGTGAAATACTACCATCGCTAACGGTAAATTGTGTTACTGACCCGTTAGAAACCGTAGTTGTAATGCTAGGTCCGGCATCATTACCACCAGTTATTAATTGTACCATAGGAGCAGCCGAATAGTTAATCCCACCATCGGTTAATGTAATGCTTTCTAGAACTGCGTCTCCTAAGCTGGCTGTTAAGGTTGCTGCCATTTGTACATCTTCGGGTGGTGAATCGAGTTTAATCTGAATATCACTACTCGGGCTTTCGTAGCCACTACCATTGGTTATCATATTCACTTTTGCAAGGTGGTATTTTAGAGAGGTAATTGCCCTAGCCCCTGATCCTAATTCATTTACAGGTGCAAAACTCACGCTTGGTGCTGTTGTATAGTAATTACCTCCTGTGATAGTAACATCTTCTAAAGACATATTTGGATAAACCAGTACTTCTGTATTGGTTGTTAGAGCTACATTATTAATTAAAATAGTGGGTGGATTTGAATTTGTCTTTGCATTCGGATCATAGGTAACATTATAGCCAGCGCCCGGATTTGTAAGATCTATGCGGTCTAATTCAAATTCGAGGACTATTGAGCCGGTTGCAGTTGTTCCACCACTCGGAGGGGCTGCAATGGTTAGTGTTGGTGGGTTTGTGGAAGTATATCCAAAACCTATATCTCCAACAGTAATCCCTGAGAGAGTTCCTCCGGCAGCAACGGTTGCATAGGCTGTAGCACCAGCACCATCGCCTCCTGTAATATAAATGGCGGGTGGATTATTGGGGTCGTAACCACTGCCCGGATTTATTAGATTGATTGTTTTTACATTTCCCTGCGTTTTAAGTACAGCCACAGCTGTTGCGCCACCTCCAATTGTAGATTGTATTTCTACCGGAGGAGTGGTTTCGTACTTAGCAGGAGTTGCTGCTATATAGTCTATTCTGTAAAGAGGATTGTAGTCTGTCATATTTGCTGTTCCTGTGGCATCGTCAGTTGGGTTTCCGGTTGGGCTGCTTTCTACCACTACATCGGGAGCTGCAATATATCCAGAACCTCCGTTGATTAAAGTTGCTTTATCCACAAAACCCGACATTACTGCCTGAGCAGTGGCTCCGGAACCGGCAGCTGAAGTAATGATTATATTAGGTGTTGTAGCTGTATTGTAGATGTTTGCTGTTGGATTTCCTACGGTAATATCTATTATGGAATAGCTGATAACCGGTGTACCGGCAGCACCAGATGGTGAATAATTGGGGTCTTCAGAAATCGTAACTATTTGGTTGGGAGCGTAACCGGAACCGGCATTATCAATGACTACATCTGTTACTTTCCCATTGGTAAGTACGGCATGAACTTTTGCCATTTCGCCTTCGGTAGCCGATGGTGTACTGACTTTTAGTATAGGAATTTGGGTATAGAAATTTCCGGCATTGTTTATATTTACTGATTCAATACCCGATCCTGTTAATACGGCATTTGCTGTGGCTGCCACATCTGGAGCTTCGGCAGGTGTGCCGGTAGGGGTAGAGAAAGTAACATAAGCACCTGGAACAACTGCAATATTACTCGCTGCTGTTGCACTGCTGAATATGGCTCTAACTTGCTGTTTTCCCCATACAGGAATTCCATAAAGAGTATTCATAAGGAGTGTTTGAGTTGTAGCAAATTCCGAAACGTTAATTCTTATAGGTAAGCCATCGGCCGTTGATGGAACATCAATTGAGAAATCGCCATTAACATCCGATACTGTTCGGAAAACCGTGCTACTGTAAGCAATTTCTGTAATTTTACCGGTGTAGCTTTCGTTGTTTAGGGGGGTAATATAATTATTTTTGAACGTATTGTCATCGGTATTTATGGTGGCCATTATCTCGGCTCCAGACATTGGTTCTGGCATTGTGTTTGTTAAATCTGACTCGTAAGTCAGCAGTCCTTCTATTGTTGAGGCACTTGGTTGTGTAACAATAAAAACAGGAACCATTGTAGCTGCATAGTAGGGTACGTTATAGTAATCGGCTGTACCACAACATGAATCAAGGTCTATGGTGTCTTTTACTGGATTTAACGTGGCGATATAGTCTACTTCTGTATATCCTGTTTTTAGAATATTTACATTAATAGAACCTATTCTCAGATCGTTGAAAACAGCAATACCATTGGAGCCTGTTTTAGCCGTTTTAGTCATACCAAACTGGCTAATGGTAACTAGGCAGCTATCTAGACCACTTTTGGCCAAAGAAGATTTAGTAAAAGAAGCATCCGAGGCATCAATAACATTAACACTATATTGAATAACACCTCCAAGATGATTCATTGAGTCTCTTATTACTTGATTACTAGAAGTTATTGAATCAATGTAGTGATTTACAGCGTCTTTTGCACTTTGTGCAAGAAGGGCATCGTTTTCTGTAAATTCTTCTCTCTTACAAGATGTAACGAGCATGGCTGTAATAAATGAAAAAGCCATTATTGAAATAAGTATTTTTCGCATAATTTTAAAAATTAAAGTTAAAACATAGGTTGTTATATAAATAGTTGATTTTAGAATTTATAAGCAGCAGAAATGCTTAATGCCAAAAAATTATTATAGAAATAGGGGTTTCCTTTGACATTATTCATGTTTTTAAATCCCATTCTATAAGATAAATCTGTCGAAATGATTACTGGGTCTGCCGGAATTTCTACTCCAAAACCCAAAATGCCAGAAAAGCTTACGCCTTTTATTCTCGGGCTTATATCATCAACAGTTTTGTATGGTAAAGACTTCATTCCTTCTGGTTTGGTGGTATTATAGCTTAAAGTATAGGCTTTCTGACTGAAATCAGTAGCTCCTCCTATAATCACTTTCATAAGCATATCGCTTCCCGGATTAATGTATATATGGGCTAATAAAGGAACTTCTATAGAGTTGAATATGAAGTCCATTCTGTTGTCAGAAATAATTGGAGAATTAGCATAATAGACCAGAGTTGGATCTATCTTTTTTGCTCCTCTTTGACTGTAATTTAATCCTAGAGAAACAGCTATTGGATCGGCAATAGAATATTTCACAAACAGTCCTGTTGAAAAGCCAGGTTTAAGTTTGTAAAAATTGGAATAATCTACTGCGATGGTACTTAAAATACCACTGGCATTTAGTCCTATTTCCAAACCGGATATTCCAAAACCACCTCCGCCACCTTCATCCTGGGCAAAGGTTTGCCAAGGAAAGGCAAATACCAAAATAAGTAAAATTCCTACTAAATTTTTTTTCATTGTTCAAATTTTAAGGGTTAGTAAAAAAGAAAAATAATAGTAAATTGTACTATACTATTATTCTGAAAGGAGAAAAATCAATAATTTTGATCTCTTCCTTTTTTTGTGCACATTTTTTCATTTTAAATTTGATTGGTTAAACTATTTTAAGTTATGAAAAAATGTTTGGTATGATGTAGTGAAATATGTCTCTTGTTACAGTAAATTAGTTTAACAATAAATTAATTTACTGCTTAGTATAAAATATTAACTTTTATTATTATGTTTTTTCTCGGTGTAGTGCGTCTTAGCTTAGTTCGTTAGATAGTAGTTTTGTGAAATTATTTGTTCTTTTTTAAGATTGAAAGTCATTATTCTAACAAAATTATAACACTTTGGATAACTCTGATTTGTGAAAAAAAAGTATAATATAAAAAATTTGGCTTTGGCTCTGTTCTTTTTAAAACATAATTGATATTGCTTGTCAGAGTATTAGCCGGAAAATGCTTGGAATGTTTGTGCTAATTGTTTGATTTTCTTCTGGTTGTGACTTGAGGTTTTCATCCTTTCTTCTGTTTCTTACACTCGCCGGAATAGGGATTTTGGAGTAGTTTCTTTTCTACTTATTTTGAGGATTTTTGTATTTCTTTTAATTCATCGTGCATTAGATTTTTTACTATCCAAATATTATCTAAAGCACTAAAATCAACAAAAGGTTTTACTTTTAGTTTGTAAAAACTTGTTGAAATATCTTTTTTTATATCAATAATGCTTCCAATAGGGATATTTTTTGGAAAGATAAAAGAATAGCCACTGGTAACAACACTGTCTCCCAGATTTAGTTTTACCCTGTCGGGAATATAGTTAAAGTTTAATATGAAATCAGAATTTCCATTCCAGTGAACAGAGCCAAAGTGTGTATCATTTTTTAGCTTAGCACTAAGGCTTATGTCGGAATTTAACAGTGATAAACCAACAGAAAAGTGCTTAGTCGAATTCCTGATAATGCCAACAACGCCACGTGATGATACGACTGCCATGCCTTGATCTACTCCTTGATTTTGTCCTGCATCTATGGTTAGAAAGTTGTGTTTTAAAGCGATAGAATTTTTTATCACATTGGCAGATAGATATTCATATAGCTGAACTTTGTTGCTGTCCAGAAAGCGTCGAAATTTATTGGTTGTTAATTTAAAATTTTCTTTCTTTTTATTCTGTAACCGTGTGTATGCCTCAATTAAATCCTGATTTTGTTGTTTAAGTATAAAGTAATTATTCACATAGTCTGTTTTTTTAATAAAATAGGCACTAATCGAATTGGCACTACTTAGCCATCGTCTTTTTTTTTCTTTATTATTATTTAGAATTAAATCAAAAGCTACAAATTCTAAAAAGATAAAAAAAAGAATGAAATAACTCTTTTGTAAAAAACGAACCAGACTTTCCACTTATTTACTAATTATGAATTATTTATAACTTAACGTTCGTTTACGATGAAGATAGGAATACGGATAAAAGTTATATTCTGTAATCGTTTTGGTTAATTTTTCAGTAATAAATCTGTGTAAATCAGTTTAATCTGTAAAATCTGTGTTCCTATCTTGTTTGCAGCTCTATTATCGAATCAAAAACTTGAAACTTTCCACATTATTTAAGGCTATACCTGTACCACGAGCTACCGCATGTAGTGGGTCTTCGGCAATATGAACGGGAAGATTTGTTTTATCTGCAATTCTTTTGTCTAATCCTCGAAGAAGAGCACCTCCACCTGCCAGCCAAAGTCCATTTTTAAAAATATCGGCATAAAGTTCAGGTGGCGTTTTTTCTAAAACACTTAAAATTGCTGTTTCTACCTTGGTTAATGATTTGTCCAGACAATGTGCTATTTCCTGATAAGATACCGGAATCTCAATGGGTAGAGCAGTCATCTGGTGTGGCCCACGAACAGTAAAATCAGTAGGGGGTTCATCTAGTTCAGAGAGGGCAGAACCTACATGCAATTTTATTTGTTCGGAAGTACGCTCTCCTACGGTGATATTATGCTGATGTCTCATATATTCTCTAATATCTTCGGTGAAATCATCACCGGCAATACGGATTGATCGGCTGGTAACAATCCCTCCAAGAGAGATAACTGCAATTTCTGTTGTTCCACCTCCGATATCAACCACCATGTTTCCTTCGGGAGCTAATACATCAATGCCGATTCCTAATGCAGCAGCCATTGGTTCAAAAATCATATAAACATCTCTGGCGCCTGCGTGTTCTGACGAGTCTCTAACTGCTCGTATCTCTACTTCTGTACTGCCCGAAGGGATACAAACAACCATTTTTAGCTGAGGATTGATAAGAGGCTGTCGTTTGCTAATCATGCGGATAAATCCACGAATCATTAGCTCGGCTGCATTAAAGTCTGCAATTACTCCATCACGTAAGGGCCTGATGGTTCTAATATGCTCATGGGTTTTACCGTGCATTTGTTGTGCTTGTTTCCCCAAAGCTATTAATTTACCGGTGGCTACATCAATGGCTACTATCGATGGTTCGTCAACTACTATTTTCCCATTCTGTATGATGATGGTATTAGCGGTTCCTAAGTCTATTGCTATTTCTTGATTCAAAAAAGAAAATAAGCCCATTGTGAAATCTTTAATAAGAAGTTTTTAAATTATTTTTTCGCTCAGCAAAAGTAGCGAATGTTTTTATTTATACAAACACAGCGCCAAAATAAGTTATATATTTTTTATTTTTGTAAAAAAATGGATAAGAATTAAGAAATTAGGCTTAAAAAGAAAGTCTCCTACTCGCCAAAGATAGGAGACAAAAAAACCGCCAAGCATTTAGGAGGGATAAAATTTTTATTATTTATTCTTCTTTTTAGCTTCAGTACAAATATACGATAGAAAAAGAACCCAAAAAAATCAAATGTATGAACACCCGTAATTTTTGTATGAACTGGTCTTTTTCTTGTATTAAACACAAAAAAGTCTTTTATCGTTATAAAAGACTTTTTTAGCCATTAGACACTTTTCAGATTCTCAAAGGCTAATTTAAGGAGCTCTCTTTAATTGTGCAAATGATTTTTATGAACCCTTGGGAATTTTGTATGAACCATGGGTTTGGTTACATGAAATTATATCCATATCTTTTTTCTAATATAATTTTTAATTTTTTAGTGGTTAATTCACTAATTGCAAGAGTGTTGTTTTCGATAGAATCGAAAATCACCTTTTTGCTATTCTGGCTAAAGCCACGAATACGATTAATGTTTATAATATTAAAACGGGAGATCCGAACAAATAATTCTTTGGGTAGTCTGCTTTCTATCCAAGAAAGATTTTTAGATATTAGGGTAAAACTGGCTTGATTGTGAAAATATATTTCGGTATAGTTTCCGCTGGAAGTACAGAAAGTAATTTCCTCGGGTTTAACATATAAAAATTCGCCTACTTGTGTTTTTAATTGAATTTTGTTTTGTATCAGTTGCTTAAGATATTCATTTTTGCTTTCTCTGTTTTTTATTTTCTTACGGATAAAATTTAGCGAATCGCTTAGTTTTTCTTGGGTTATGGGTTTGGTTAGATAGGCCAAAGAATATCCATCCTGAGCTCTTTGGCGATAATCAGCTTCGCTGTAAGCAGTAGTGATAATTACAAATGGAGGATTATCCATCGCTTGCGACAAAATCTGAAGCTGATTTAGCGAGTCTTCACCTCTTAGCCTAATATCTAAAAGAACTAAGTCGGGTTTTAATTCTTTGGTTTTTTTTAAAAATTCGTTGATTGTTTCAGCAAAACCGACTATTTTAATATCTGGCTCTGGATTTAGATATTCAATTAAAATTTCTTGTGCTGTTGTTTCATCTTCTACAATTAAAACTTTCATATCCTTTTTTTAAAATTTCATTCTCCAATATAATAATCAAAGTTAATGGGTAACCAAATTATTACAATCATTCCGTGTTGCGGAGCTTCTTTATATACAAGTTTAAATTTTATTTTGTATTTATTCGTTTCGCTTTGGTTCAGTATTTTAATTAAATCTTTATTGGACTGAATTCCTATTCCGGTACTGGCTTTATATAGTAATTTACTTTTTTCACCTATTCCGTCATCTTCTATTTTTACTATACAATAATTTTTATCTAAATTGTAGGTTCTCAGAATTATTTTTCCGGTATTTCCTGTTTCTTCGATAGAATATTTTATTGCATTTTCGATAAAATGATAAATAAATAAGCGAGGTATTTGTATTTGCATTAGTTTGTCAATCGACTCAATTTCTTTGATAAATTCCAAACGCTCTTTAAATCTTGTTTTTTGTAGGGCTATAAAATTATCTATCTGGTTGATTTCTTCAAATAGAGAGACATTTAACACATCGTTTCTACGTAATATGTAGCGTAGTAAATTGGCTAATTTTGCCATTGATTCATAGAGGGCTTTGGGTTGAAGTTCAAAAGCTGATTTTGCCGAAGCATTTATCGAATTGAACAAAAAGTGATGATCTAATAATCCGATTAAATTTTGGGATTGTAGCTTGTCGTATTTTTCTTTTAGTAAACGGGTTTCTATTTTTTCTTTTTCTTTTTTGTAGTAGGAATATCGGGTTATGAAAATAACAATTGTGATAATTATAAATATAATTAATAATTTAACGCTTATAAACTCATACCAATATTTCTTAATGGTGAAAGTTAGACTTACTTTTTGAGAACTTGCTCCATTTTCGTTATAGGCTATGAGCTGAAAAGTATATTTTTGGGCATTCAAATTTGTGAAATTAATATATTTTTCGTTTGTCTGATGACTCCATTTATCGCAAAGCCCTAATAGTCGGTATGAAAATTTGATCTTATAGGGATTTTGATATTCTATTGCGGTATAATGAAATTGTAGATTGCGATCATTTTTTTTCAGTGAGATAGATTGATGGGAAGGGAAATATTTTTTATTGTTTTTTTGGGTTTGAATATATTGAATGATAGCTAGGGGCTTTTGGGTATTAAAGGAGAGGAAAGCGGTGTCTATTTTTATTACTTCGTTCACGATCGGTATCCATATAAATCCTTTTGAATCTTTGAAAAAGCTATTCTGCTGGCATTCTTCGGTGGCAAAACCATTACACTGGTCAAACCATTGTACAAAAATGGAATCTTTTTCGTAAAAGAGCTTTAAGTTAAGCATGGCTAAACCTTTTGATGTCCCTATTAAAAGTCGCTGTTTATCTATTTGATACAAAGCGGTAACAATCGTTTTTAAATGAGGATGTTTTATTTGTCGAAAGTGTTTATAATTGTAAAAAAGTAGCCCTGCTTTACCTCCAAACCAAAGATTTTTTCTATCATCTGTTAGGGCGCAAAAAGCGCCAGTTTTGTTTAAAACTCTTTTTATATCTGTAAATCTTCCGTTTTTAAATTTTCTGACTCGATAATTTCCCACTATCCATAGGCTATCGTATTTGTCTTTAGTGATACAAAGCGGATAGCCCAAATCTGCTCCATTTCTATTAAAATAATCGGTGAATTTTCCATTTTGATGTAAAATACTGATTCCTCCTGTGTGACATAAATATAAATCTTTATTTTTTTTATCTTTATAAATAAAGGAAATGGCTCTGCGTTGCTCATCAATAATATTTTTGTGTGTAATAGGAGTAATTATACTGTAACCTTCGGAATTCCCCACAATTATTTTATTTTTATCGAGATAATTCCATCCAAAATAATAGCTTTTTATTTCTTTCTGGGTACTCAGTTTTTTTTCTTTTGTGTGGTAGATATACGAATTTTCGCGATAGCTGAAAAAATAAAAGTTACCCTTAAGCTCGGATACTGCCCATATATTATGGACTTTTTGTTTTGTGCAATTAGATTTTATATGGATAAATGCTCGGTTTCCTAAGAGGGTTAATCCGTATTCATCTCCAATAAATATGGTTTCTTTATATTTGACAATTTTTGAATAGGGAAATTTTAGATTTCCTTTCATTGTTGGGTAAAGCTTTGGCTTTTTGTAAATTTGGTAATTTCCTAATCCATTTTTAAAGATAAAAAAATTACTCTCTGGTTTTTTGAAAATAAAATGGAGTTTTGATGGATTGCAAAAATAAAGATACTCTGCTGAATCATATACGAATAAATTTGGCGCAATTTTATAGCGTATGGTGGAGTATCCATAATTCTCTATTTTTTTATTTTGATAATTGAGTTTATATATCCGTTCCGTGTTTTTATATTTGGTGAATGCAAATAGAAATTGTGGGGTATTCAGAGTCCATTGGTCTATTTTGCCTTTTATTTTATCTAAATTTATGCTGTCTTTAATGTTCCATAATTTTTTTTTATTCCAGATATAGACTTCATTTTGTTCTGTTTTTGTTTCAAGCCCGAGATAGAATAATTCTTTTTTTTTATCGTAGGCAAAATGATTAAATTTCGAGAATGAATCGATTTGTATTCCTAAATTATAGGGAATGGGTTTAAAATTGATAATTTTGTTTAGTCCTTTATGGGTTAATATCCAAACTTGTTCCGAATCATCGTTTGTGATGTCTATTACTTCACTCCCCAGTAATCCTTTGGTATTACCTATATTTATAAAATTGACCCCATCAAAAATACTTACTCCTCCTTTGGTCCCTATCCATAAATAGTGTTGTTTCCCAAGGAATAAATCATTTATTTGATATTGTTCTAAGCCTTCTTTAACACTATATTGCTTAATGGGATAATACTGTGCATTTATGTTTATTGAAATTAGATTTAATAAACTGGTTAAAAAAATGCCATAAAATGTGTTAATCTGTTTATTCAATATTATTATTCTTTTTAGGATATTTCCAGCGCTTGTGCGACCATATATACATTTCAGGGTATTGGCGAACATCTTTTTCTAATGCAGCACTAAATTTATGAATTATTTCGTTTGTAGGCAAATTTTTAACATCCTCGCTTAAAAGTTGATAGCTGGCTTGGTAATAATGTCTTTTGATTTTCTTAACAGACACGTAAAATACGGGAGCATTGAGCATTCGGGAAATTTTGTCAGAGCCGCTATAGTATGCCGTATCTCTGTTAAGAAAAGTACTCCAAACCGCTTTATCTTGTGGCGGACATTGGTCGCTGACTAAGCCTACTAAAAAATTTATATTTCTCATGCGGAGTTCTGCCATACGCCTGAATATTTCACGCATGGGTACGGCCTCTGCTCGAAATCGCTGACGAATTTGTTTTATCAAATTATCCCAAAATTTATTTTTTAAGGGTAGATAGACGGCCAGACTCAGATAATCGGTACTTAAGCCGATTGTATTTAACCATTCCCAGTTGGCAAAATGCCCACTCAGAACGACTACATTTTTGCCTTGGTCGTAGTATTTCTCAAGAATTTCACTATTGGTGAATTTGAAATGTTTGGTGAATATCTCTTCGTACATAGTCAGGC
>CAYQXT010000022.1:0-17621 GCA_964421365.1 uncultured Bacteroidaceae bacterium | reverse complement strand
TTGTAAGTATGTGTTGTTTTCGTGCAATGAGCAAAATATTGTAATAAGTTTTGGGTATTTTGAGTCATTTTCTATCTTTTATGTTCTACTTTTATTTAGAAATTGATATTTTACCCCTTTAAAAAATGAAAAATATCAGAAAATAATGCCCTTCTAAGTGTATTTTTAAGTCGTTTTTTTATAAAATTTTATTTTTTTATAAAAAAAATTATCTCAGATATTAAACTATAAAAATAATTTTTTCATATTATTTTAATAATTGGAAGATATTAATAGTCAATATTTTATCTTTCTCTATTTAAAGTAAATCTTTAAATTGTATTAATCATGTTTACAGTATTTTAAATAAATAAAAAGATATAAATATCTAATTAATAATGATAAAAATTTTGTAATCTAAAAATAATGTTTTATATTTGTGCCGTTGTTGAATAGTTCAGCGACCGTGAAATTTTAAATTTTATTAATTATGGAAAATTTGAATGTTGAGAGTCTGAGTACGGTTCAGACAGGTGGAAGTAAAAAACCGAGTCTTCCGAGAGCTATGGTAGAGTATTTATCAGTAGTAGAAAAGTTTAGTGCCAAATGGCATGAAAGCGGTTTACCATCACTTTATGCCGAACCGGCCGTTTTGAGTTCCTTAATGGAAACGATGACGACAAAGCAGGCAGAAAAAGAAGAGCTGCAAAACCAGCGTCGAATTGTGGCCAAGCAGATCAGAAATCTGAACAAAGAGATTGACCAAAGTCTTATTTTTGTGAAAGATGCCTTGAAACGAGATTTTGGCAAAGCAGATTACACCAGCTATATGGCTAAATTTGGTTTTAGTTATTCGGCGGGGCTGCGTTGGTATTTTCCCTTGGGCGTAAGCCAGCGTTTGCATGCTTTAGAGAATTTGATTTCGGCTTTGGCAGAGTATCAACCTGATGTGGGGAAATACGATGCGAGCTTTTGGCAGGACAAGCACGACAGCTTACTAGGACTAAGCGAGCAATCGCACGAATATGCGGGTAAGATATCCTTGGCCGTAACGGCACGTAATACCGCGAGAACTAAAGTACGTAAAATTGTGCAATCGGTGATATTATTGGTAAAAGCCAATTATTTTGACAGCTATAAGGCTATATTGCGCGATTGGGGTATTCAGAAAGAAACATTTTAATTGTTTTTAGTATCAGCCTTTCTTCAAGCATCGGCGTTGTTTAAAGCGATGTCGATGCTTTTTTTATGTCTAAATCATATGTAATGAGGAATTTGTAATCTCTAAATTTTGGCAAAAATTAATTTCTAGTATAAATGCCGGAGCTGGTCATTTCTTTGTAGCGAGGGCTTCGCTTGAAGCGAAACCCTCGCTATGTATATGCTTCCTTGCTTGAGTGCGATGCGCAAGGGATTGTAGCGGTAGCTCGGTGAAGACAAAGGGCTACAAAGGCAGGCAAAAAAAGAGTGTAGGAACGGAACTCCTTTTTTTGCTTGTTTTTGTGCCCTTTGGCAAGCCGACTACGAGCGGAAAGCCCGTTCCTGCGCCCTTATCATAATTATTAACTATTAATGGTGAATTGTTAATGCCGTTCTATAATTCATGATCTCCAATTAACTCCTGTTGGTTGAAGTTTTCAAATCAGACTCTATAAGTCTGAATTTTCAAGATAAAATTTTTTGTTCCTATACAACGAAATTGGGGTTGTTTGTCGTCTATAAACTATCATTTAGCAAAAAAGTTTATTTTTAGCACAAGCTTTTATTCATTTTGCCGTCTGATTGAACGAAAAGAGATTACATTTTAAATAAAGTACAGAAATGAAAAGAGTATTTAGCACCATTAGCCTGGTATGTTTACTAATAACGGCTTTGTGGGCACAAGCAAGTGTGTATAAGGGAAAAGAATTGTCGAAAACAGGTATTCTCAGCGGACGGGTTATGGATTCGGATGCAAAAGTAGCGGTAGAATATGCCACTATTTTAGCCTATCGTGCCAAAGACAACAAGATGATAAGTGGTACGATTACTGATGCTGCCGGAAATTTCATTATAAAATCCTTGCCTTTTGGTAAGTACTATCTGATTATAAAATTTATAGGATATGATAAGCAACGGATGGACAATATTTTTATCAAACCGGATAAACCTCGTGTGAATATAGGAGAAATTTATCTCAAGCTTGCCTCCGAAGAACTAAACGAAGTAAATGTGGTAGCCGATCGTACGCAGATTCAATATAAATTAGATAAGAAAGTAATAAATGTGGGTCAGGATGTTACAGCAGCTGGCGGTTCGGCTGTTGATGTATTGGAAAAATCGCCATCCATACAAACCGATATAGACGGGAATGTAAGTTTGCGCGGAAGCACAAGTTTTACTGTATTTATAGATGGAAAACCTTCGGCTCTAACCGGTAGCGATGCTTTACAACAAATTCCGGCCTCCGAAATTCAGAGTATTGAGATTATTACCAATCCCTCGGCTAAATACGACCCCGATGGCGTTGCCGGAATTATAAATGTAGTAATGAAAAAGAATCGTTTATCTGGCTTAAGTGGGGTAGTAAACCTTTCTGCCGGTGTGAACGATAAATATAAGGGTGATTTTCTATTAAATTACCACACTAAAAAAATAAACTGGTTTGTAGGTGCTAATTATCGTGATTATCATTTTTTGGGAAGTTTAAAAACAAGCCGTGAAACTTATTTAGGTGATACCATAAATTTTCTGACTGCCGGTGGCGACCGTGATATGCTTCGGAAAGGCTATTCGGTAAAAACGGGCTTCGACTGGAATATATCCAAAGCACAAAGTCTTAATTTATCTTTGGAATATGGTGGTTTTGAATTTGGCCGAACCGCCAATTCGCAATACGATAGTTATTCCAGTTATTCACCTACTCATTCTTATTACAACGCCATTGATGATTTCTCTGTAAAAGGACCCTATTATACTGCTACAATGAGCTATCAATATAATTTTAAAAAGAAAGGTCATAATATCCAAGCTCAAATTACCTATTCTGATAAAAACAGAACCTTAAAAACCGATTTTAATCAATATGATACAGATAATAGTTGGAACAGATTAGATATGAATCCGACCACTTATACTAATGGAACAGATGTTGTACATAGAGATTTACGAACAAAAATAGATTATAGTTTACCGCTCGGTGCAAACAGAAAATTAGAAGTTGGTTATCAGTCGCGCATAGGCAGGGCTACATTTGATTATATTTATGAAGATTATGATTATATCACAGGTACTTGGATAAATAATGCTAATTACTCTAATCAGGCTACTTTCGACCGCGATATTCATTCGCTTTATGCTACTTATGCCGATAAAATTGCCGGTTTTGGTATTCAGGTAGGCATTCGTGGAGAATATACTTACCGCGATTTTTATCAGATTACGGACAAAAAAGATTTTAAAATAGATCGTTTTGACTATTTCCCCAGTGCCCATATAAATCGTGATTTAGGAGCCGGCTTTCAGGTTCAGCTAGGCTATAGCCGCAGGATTAATCGGCCTAGCGACAGGCACTTGAATCCATTCCATGCCCATGCCGACCAGTTCAGTATTCGCACAGGGAATCCGGATTTAGGCCCTGAATATACTGATTCGTATGAATTAAACTTCATAAAAAAGATAGGCTTTTCTACCCTGTCGTTGGAGAGTTATTACCGGTATGGAACAGATAAAATGACCCGGATACAGATCCTGCAAAGTGATGGTCGTTTGTTAATGACCTTTGACAATCTGAACACTGATAAATCTTTGGGAGCAGAACTGGCCGCCAATATGTTCTTGTCAAAACACATAATGTTCATGCTCAGTGCCAATTTTTATAATTATCAATTAACTGGTGTATTAGATGGTCAAGAGGAAGTAGCGAGCAGCAATAATCTGGATGCCCGCCTTAATGCTACTTTTAAATTTGGTGCTGCAACCCGTTTGCAAATAAATGGATTTTACAGAGGGCCATCAGCCAGCATTCAAGGCAGGCGAGAGGCTTTTTTCTTTACCAATGCAGCGATTAAACAATCTTTTCTGAAAAATAAACTAAGTACCACCTTGTCTATTCGCGACCCCTTTGCGACCATGCATTTTAAATTTACCAGTCAGTCGGACTATTTTTATAGTTTGGTAAATTTTAATCGCGAATCGCAGGTGGTAGAACTTAGTTTGAGTTACAGAATTAATAATTATAAATCCAAACGTTCAAAACGTGGAGGAGGCGATATGAACAATATTGACGATGAAATGTAAATTGGAAATAGGGAGTCAGAAATTGGAGATTTAGCTTTTCTAATCCAGAATTCTAAATCCAGAATTCCAACTTCTATATTCAACTGTTAAAATTTGAGTAATTAGAAATAAAACCTTAAATTTGCCCATTCAAATGAGTCTCGGCTATAAGCTTAGGGATTCATTTTTATTTTTAACGATTAACTTAAAATTACAGAAATCATGGCAGATGTAACATACATGACCGAGGAGGGCTTAAAAAAAATAAAAGAAGAAATTCTGCAATTAACTACCATAGAACGCCCTAAAATATCTCAGCAAATTGGCGAAGCACGCGATAAAGGCGATTTATCGGAAAATGCAGAATATGATGCAGCCAAAGAAGCACAAGGAATGTTGGAAATGAAAATTGCCAAATTACAGGATTTACTTCGCAATGCACGTATTATAGATGAATCAAAAATTAATACCGATACGGTTCAGATGCTTAATACGGTAAAAATCAAAAATTTAAAATTAAATAAAATTTTTACTTACACCATTGTGCCCGAAAGTGAAGCCGATTTAAAAGCCAGTAAAATAGCCGTTGGTGCTCCTATTTCACAGGGCTTAATTGGAGGGAAAGTTGGCGATAAGGTAAAAATAAAAATACCTTCAGGTGAAATGGAAGTAGAAATACTTGAAATTAGTTTTGGAATATAGTAGAGTTCAGTATAAAAAGGTGAATTTGCATCTAAATCGGTCGGACGGCTTTATTAATCAATTGTAAATGAGCTGTCTGTTTTTATAGTTTTAATAAATTTATTTGTCCGACCGGTTTTTAGACCGAACTCATTAATGAATTTTCAACAAAAAAAAGACTTAATCAGAATATATAAGTCAAAATAATTATCTTTGGCTATAAAACTTAAAATTATGGCAAGTATATTTACAAAAATTATTCAGGGCGAAATACCAAGCTATAAAATAGCCGAAGATGAAAATTATTTCGCATTTTTAGACATTAATCCGGTAACAAAAGGGCATTGTCTGGTTATTCCGAAACAGGAAACCGACTATCTCTTTGATTTGGATGATGAACATATTGCCGGCATGCACGTTTTTGCAAAAAAAATAGCCAAAGCCATCGAAAAATCAGTAGATTGCAAGCGAATTGCTACAGCCGTTGTCGGTCTGGAAGTACCACATGCCCATCTGCATCTTATTCCAATTAATCGAATGGCGGATTTTAGTTTTGCTAATCCGAAACTAAAACTCAGCAACGAGGAATTTGTCGTTTTAACAGAAAAAATTAAATCAAATTTATAGGATTTTTTTTAAACGGCTACTCACCTATATTAGGACATGTGGGAAAGTCCATGTATCTAAATAATCAGAAATATTTTTTTGAATAAAGTATTTCTTCTGATAATAGTATTTCAATAAAAATTAATATATTAGGCGTCCCAAATGTAAATAAATTAAAATGGCTGGCATAAGTATTTATTAATTATGGAAGAGACAAATTTTATCCCTCAGGAAGAAATGTTGGATATCCAAAAGCATCGTAAACAAATGTTTATAGGTATTCCTAAAGAAATAGACAAACACGAAAATCGGGTTTGCTTGACTCCCGAAGCAGTCGAAAATCTTGTAAAAAATGGTCATCGTATATTTATAGAACAGGGTGCCGGCTACCGTGCTGATTATTCCGATTTGCAATATGCCGAAAAAGGAGCGCAAATAGTCAAGAGTGCTAAAGAAGTTTATCTGGCAGATATTATTTTAAAGGTTGCGCCCCCAATAGAAATAGAAATAGGAATGATGAGCGAGCGGCAGGCATTAATTTCGTCTCTGCACATCACCACACAAACCACCGAGCGAATTCAGAGCATGATGAAAAAGCGGATTAATGCCATTGCTTTTGAGCATTTAAGCGGCGAGGCAAATTATTTACCTGTTGTTCGTTCCATGAGTGAAATATCGGGTAGTTCGGCCATTTTAATAGCCGCCGAAAATATGAATACAGAAAATGGCGGCAAAGGCATACTCTTAGGGGGAATAACCGGAGTTACGCCTAGCGAAGTGGTGATTATCGGTGCTAGTACTGCCGGTTTATATGCTGCCCGAACAGCACAAGGCTTAGGTGCTTCTATTAAATTATTCGACAATTCTATTTATAGGTTACATCAGGCACAAAATTTTCTGGGTCAATCTGTTTATACTTCCGTTATTCATCCACAGATAATTGAGCGCGCATTACTCACTGCCGATGCCGTTATAGGAGCTTTACCTTACGAAGAATCCTATTCCTATATTGTAAATGAGGACACGGTACGAAAAATGAAAGAAGGTTCTGTAATTGTTGACATAAGCATAGACAATAGTCCTTGTTTTGAAACTTCCATACTCACTAATCATGGGAATCCTGTTTTTAGAAAACATGGTGTTCTCCACTATTGTGTTCCTAATATACCTTCGCGGGTTTCTAAAACGGCCAGTATTGCATTGAGCAACGTATTCGCCCCCCTACTGAACAAAATGGCCGAAGCCGGAGGACTCGAATATTTAATTCATCAGGACTTAGGTGTTCGTAAAGGTATGTATATTTATAAGGGCATTCTAACTAATACACAGATTGGTAATACTTTCGGATTACCAGCTAAAAATATTGATTTATTAATCGCAACGTTTTAATCTATGACTTTCAGAACTTTTAGCGTTTATTTGTATTCTTTTATAATAATGGTAGGAGGGATACCTTTTTTGATTTTTGTTTATTTTTTCAGATTAATTCGCCTAAATCGTTTGGCTGATTTGATTACCATATTTGTTGTTTCGCTTTGGGCGCGTGGTTCTTTATATTTTGCAGGTGTTAAATATACGGTAGAAGGGAAAGAAAATATTCCAAAACATAATAATATATGTATTGTCAGTAACCACCAGAGTTATTTTGATATTCCAATTATTTTGGGAAATTTGTCAAAAGTAATTGGTTTTATTTCCAAAAAAGAACTGGCACGTATTCCTTTGCTTAATTTATGGATGTTTGTTATTCGCTGTCCTTTTATAAATCGGAATGATAAAGAAAAATCCTTAGAAGTAATCAATAAACGTATGGAAAAGATAGCCAAAGGGCAGCCTATGTTGATATTTCCCGAGGGGTCAAGGAGCAAGCAGCAGGCAATGAATTCGTTCAAAAAAGGCGGGCTGAATATTATTATAGACTCTAATCCGACTATTTTACCTATCACGGTTTGTAATACGCACAAAATATATGAAGCCTCAGGACAAATCTCAGGAACGATCTCTAAATTACTTATTCATAAGGCTTTCAAGCCGTTGGATTTAAATAAGTCTAAAGATGAAATTATTGCTCATTTAGAAAATATCATTAATCCTTTCAATCAGTTGGTAAACGGTGATGAGTAATAGTGGGGAGTGTGGCGACCTCGTAGTATGAGTAATAGCTCACCTACGAGCGTCATAGAATAGAAAGAACAAAAGAAATATCGTAAGCAATGTTGAATGGTTAATTCTGTTTATCGCAAAAGAATAGATAATATACAAATAAATATGTCAGGATGCTTATAAAAACTTTTCACTATTCGTTTTTTATTTATGAAACATCCAAAATTATTTTCTGATATAAGTGAGGAAGTTTTTCCGATAACTTGTCTGGCTTGTGGTAGCCGGTTGGAACCACTTGAATATTTAGTTTGTAGTAATTGCCAAAAGGCTCTTCCTAAAACCAATTTCTTAGCTGAGCTGGAAAATCCGGTGAGCGAGCTCTTCTATGGCCGGGTATATCTCCAAAAAGCAGCTTCACTTTATTATTTTCATAAATCTTCTACCTTACAGCAATTGCTACATGTACTAAAATATCAAATAAAACCAAAACTTGGTATTTTATTAGGGAAAATGGTTGGTAAAGAGCTTTTGAATTATCCCGATTGGTTAAATTTTGATTATCTGATTCCAATTCCTTTACATCTGGATAAACAGAAACTTAGAGGCTATAATCAAAGTGAAGAAATTGCCAAAGGAATGAGTTCAAAAATATTTATACCTGTCTGCAATGACTTAATCTACCGAAAAGTATTTACAGAAACGCAAACGCGAAAGAACAAGTTGGAACGCTGGGAAAATATGCAGGAGGTATTTTCGGTGGTAGAAAATAAGGATAAATTTACGGCGAAACATTTCTTATTGATAGATGATGTGCTGACAACTGGAGCTACTTTAGAATCTGCAGCTAATACTTTATTTCAAATTCCGGAGGTTAAAGTTTCTGTCTTTACCTTGGCAGTTGCCTCGCAATAAACATCCATTTTTTTTAATATAGTTTTTTTTGACTTTATCTATATTTTAACCAAGGTAGAATATAGTCAGGATAATCATCAACAAGTATTTTTCTATAATACCGACTTATAAGTAATTTTATTTTTATCACATAGATAGTGTTTTAGTGAGGACTTTGCAGAGCTGAGGTAAGGGGGAGTTATGCGGAAAACCCGCTCGTGCACCCTCTAAATAATTACTAATGCTGTTCTACAATTCCAAATCTTCAATTGCTGAATCTTGAATCTCAATTCCTCATTCCTTATTTATTTTCTTGTTTCTCCAGTATGCAAAGGCGGAAAGGATTATCATAAAGCCGGCAACAAAATAAACAAATGCAGGTATTGGTACTGGATCGCCTTTTGCATAGCTGTGCATTCCGCTTAAGTAAAAGTTAACGCCAAAGAAGGTCATCATGATGATCCAATAGGACCACATAGCACTAAAATTAAGGGCAAAATGACTTTTTAAACCCGGAATTAAGCGCATATGAGCGACAAATGAATAGACAATTACGCTAATAAGTGCCCATGTTTCCTTTGGATCCCAGCCCCAGTATCGTCCCCAACTTTCGTTTGCCCATACACCACCAAGAAATGTTCCTATGGTAAGTAAATACAGCCCAACTATCAACGACATTTCATTTACCTGAGTAAGTTCTTTGATACTTAAGCGAAGATTTTTTGCATTTTGGGGTGTTTGAAAGCTCATCAACAGCAAAACCAAGAGTCCCAGAAGTGAGGATAAGCCAAGGAATCCGTAGCTGGCAGTTATAATTGATACGTGAATACTTAACCAGTAGGATTTTAGAACTGGCACCAGATTAGTAATTGTTGGGTCCATCCAGTTTAAGTGGGCTACCAGAAGCATGATGGAAGAAAGTATGGCTGTTGCAGCTAAGCCCATTTTAGATTTGCCGGAAAAAGTAATACCGGCAAGCATGAGTACCCATGAGATATAAATCATGGCTTCGTACCCATTACTCCATGGAGCATGGCCGGAGACGTACCAACGTAATCCGAGACCGAAAGTGTGTGCTGCAAACATTAAAAAGAGTGCCCATACTAAAATCAGAACCGGATACTTAAATTTTATTTTAGGAGCTAGAATTTGTATAAATATTAAAATCAGGAGAATCATACCAATGGTTCCATACCAGGGAAACAATCGCTCGAAAATTTGTGCTTTAATATAAAAATTCTCGGCCTTAATATGCGAATCATCAGGCATTATCGAGGCGCCAAATTCTTTTTGCTTTGCTTTTATGAGCTCAATGATTGAGTCGGGTTTTGCCCAGTTTCCGGATGTCATAGCATCCAAAGTTGCTTTATTGTAAATACCAAAAATATTCTGTACAAAATTATTATACAAGGAATCTGAAGAATGAAATTTTGGATTTCCAGGTATACTCCATAATGCTCCGGGTTTATCTGGATTGGGGAAGATAGCTAAGAAATTACCTACATAAATTAGGTAATAAATATTTATTCGCTCATCGGCTTTTATTATTTCCTTATCGAATTTATTTCGCTCTCCGGGAGCTTTCGCATAAGCAGTATTCACTACTTGTCGTAATTTGTATTCTCCTGTTTTTAGGTTAACTACATCCGAAAATCTGGCATATTTATCTTTTAGTCCTAGATATTCCCGTACTTTTGTGTCGGAAATACGTATTATCGGAATATTACTCCAGTGTTTGGGCTGAATCAGGATACCTTCAAACACTTGATTGGCATTTAAATCGTCCCATGTTGCTTTACGACACATTTTGCGAAGAATTTCAGATGAAAGTACATTAATTGTTTTCACCCTTCCGTCTTTTGCCTGAACGTAAATCTGACCAAAATGATTGGCTTGCTCTTTAGGTATGGGCTTAAATTCTTGAGACTTTACAGACAAAGTACCAAAACTGAAAAGAAAAAAAAGAAGGCCGGCTGTTCGTTGTTTATGCAATTTAGCGGTTGATTTTATCAGTTGGCGAAAGCGACTACTAGGATTTGCCAGTGACCAAAACATTCCTATGGCCATGAGTAAATAACCGATATAGGTGAAAAATGTTCCTGTTCCGTCATGATTTACAGAAAGAATACTTCCTTTTTCGTCCATATCATAAGAAGATTGAAAAAAACGGTAGCCTCGGTAATCCAAAACATGATTCATGAATATGTGGTATTCAAAGAATTTATTTCTGCTTTTGTCATCCACCTGTACCAGTGAGGCATAAGACGAAGGACTCCCAGAACCGGGGTAACGCTCTAGTTGAAAATCTTTAAGTTTCAGGCTGAAAGGTAAGGGTATAGCTTTTAATCCATAAGCAAGGCTAAGTTTTTCTCCTCCGATGGTAAAAGTCTTTGGCTTTGCTTCGGCAGAACGAGAGCCTGTGAGTATAAAATCTTGTTTTTGATTTTTATAAGTGATGTTTCCTTTTAAGACATTTATGGAGCTAAGGGTTTCTTTAGCTCCAGTACTTACTTGTTGGATATCTGCATGTGGCAATATTCGGGTTACCACAAAACGAACAGAATCAGATGAATATAAAACATCGGGGACGATAGGATGTGGGGTATTTGCTGTTAGACTCGTATCTTTTTGCGTCTGCATATTTTTTTGCTCTAGTTTATGTGTGCTCGATAAGTAAAATATATTTCCTTTTTGAAAAAAAAGGAAATCGGCTGAATCAGTGGGTGTTCCAATTAAAAATTTGGCTGATTTGAATATTTTCGGTTCTTTCTCTATAAGCCAGTGGGGTTTAATTTTCTCGCCGGTCATTATAGAAAAGCTAATGTAGGCTTTACCCGAATCTGAAGGCATTAACTGCTCTTTTGCATTAGGTATAAAATCAGAGAAATGAATTGCGATTTCTTTCCCATTAAGTATGATTTTTTTTGTAAAAGTTTTGAATGTCTTACCTGTATAGGTTGCCGACCATTCTTTAATGGTTTCTCCTTCGGAGCTAAGTTTGAGAATAGGTTTTTGGATAAGAAGAGTGTGAACAGATTTGCCTTCGCGGATATGCAATATCCCTTCAAAACTGATATAGCGTGTGATACCAGCTCCAATAAGTATAAGGATAAAGGCTGAATGAAACAAAAGTAAAGACCACTTTGCTTTTGCATAAAGTTTAGAACGAAATATATTTGCTATAAAATTAATAACAAGTAGAAGTAGAATCCCTTCAAACCACCAGGAATTATAAATAACTTGTTGTGCAATCGGGGTACCAAAGTCATTTTCGATAAATGTTGCAATAGCCATAGACAGTGCGAAAGAGAGTAATAGTGCTCCCATAAATGTCATTGAAAATAAGAAATTAAATATTTTTTTCATCTGATTATATTTTAGTTGAGAAATAAAGGCATTTTTGTCTTTTATTTTTTGCAAAAGGCAAAAGTAGTTTTTTTTAATAAATAAAGGAACTTAAATTGTAATATTATTGATGACATTAATCATTTTTTCTTTTAATCCGGAAAACATAATTATAAATTTTCTCCTTTAGTTTAATTCACGGATTTCACCGTTTACGACTATTACATTGATTTTGTTATTCCGCTCGAGATAAAAATCGGCTGGTTGTTCAATCTTAATTTCCCCGGGTACTTGATAGTCTTCGGGTACAACATGAAATTCAATTTCATCGTAATTGGTATCTGGATTAAAGCTTTTGAGCGGGAAAAGTAGATAGCCTTTTCGGAAATTAGAGAGTGTAAAATGAGGAAAAATAACTGAGCTATCTTCATAAGCTTCCGGGAGCATGAGAGCCGGATGTATTTCCATGCCTTCTGCCTGATAATGTAAACTGGCAAATTCGGTTGATAAATCTCCAATATCCGCAATTTTACTCCTAATTTTAAAATCTGAGCTGTCTATCAATGGTTTTTCGTTCTGGTTTACAGCTATATCAACGATTAAATCTAGGCCTTTGTGTTTCCAGAGTACATTGTGAATAATCAGGTCGTAGAAATTTTTCTTATTTTCTGGAATGGCCAGATAGTTATCAATACTGTCGTTTAAAAACAGTTTGGAGTGAATTATTTCTAAGCTGGATAGCAAAATTATAAAGTTCATTTTCCGTGGCGTTTCTTTGTTTTTCTCAAAAGGATAAGACCCTGATTCAATAAGAACCGTTTTAGTCCCTAAGGACTGGAAAGTATCTCCAAAGCTACGTGCCGAATAATCAGCCCAATACCGTGCTAACATACCCGGAATAAAAGGGCTAATAAGCTTAGCTTGCAGGGCTATAAGTTGCATCGTCTGACTTCGGTTTTCATCTACTTCTTGAGAGAGATTGAAGGCGGGTGCCAAAAGAGATATACAGGCAGGCTTATCACTTCGTCCGGCACTATAATGCGAATCCTGATCATGCAAATTAAAAGCCCATTCACTTTGCATAATTTCACGCCATTGCGCTAGTAACTGGGCTTCGGGACTTTGAAGTGCTTTTGCATCCCGGTTAATATCAATGTTCAACGCGTTACGGCGCTCATATACTTCTGCTCCATCGGGATTTAGCATCGGAATAAAATTTATACGAAAAGTAGAGAGCCATGCGGCCACAAAATCTTTGTCCTGATTGTTGGTGAGATAGTTTAATACATCGAAAATAGCTAGAGTGCCGGTAGGTTCATTACCATGCATTTGCGACCAGATGAGAATATTTTTTGCCCCTCTTCCTATACTTATTTTAAATATAGACCTTCCCTCTACAGATTGTCCCAAGGGTTGAATATCTGCTATTTTTTTCTCACTAAAGCGACGGATTAATGGAAGAATATCGCTATACTTTACATATTTTGTAGATAAACTTTTTTCAAAGTATTTGGGGTATATTGTATCTAAGGCGGTAATTAAATTTCGTATGTCCATAATTTAATTATTTTAGGGCTTAAAAGTGCAATTTTTTTTTGATAATTCGGGACAAATGGAAAAAATAAGTATTTTAGGGAGCGGATGGCTTGGTTTGCCGCTGGCTATTTTTCTGAAACAAAAGGACTATGAAGTAATGCTTTCGTGCCGGACGGAAAAGAAAGCTAAGGAACTATCTTTGGCTGGATTTGAAGCCTATGTTGTTGATATTAGTCTTCCAATAAATCAAATTGACGCATTTCTGAAAACTGATATTCTAATTATCAATATCCCGCATAAAAATAGCGATGATTTTAAGGAATTGATTAAACAAATTGAAATGGCCGGCCTCAAGAAAGTACTTTTTATTAGTTCTACCTCTGTTTATGATTCAATGGATGAGGTTGTTACGGAAGAAACAACTAGGAACAGCGGTAAGTTAGTCGAGATAGAAAATTTATTCCTTAAAAATACGGACTTTGATACGACCCTTCTTCGTTTCGGCGGGCTAATTGGTTATTCTAGAAATCCAGCCAATTTTTTCTCTTCGGGAAAAGAAATTCCAAATCCTTATGGCTATGTAAACCTTATTCATCGTGATGATTGTATCGGAATCATAGAACAAATTATTGAGCAGGGAATATCAAACGAAACTTTTAATGCTTGCGCTGATACACATCCCCGCCGAATTGATTTTTATTCTAAAGTGGCAAAAAAACAGGGAAAACAGATTCCTACTTTTTCAAAGGATAAAAAAGGGACATATAAAATTATCAGCAATAAAAAAGTGAAGCAAAAACTAAATTATAGCTTTATTTATTCCCTTTAACTCAACTTTAGTTCTGAATGCCAGATACCATGAATATTACAACCACACTCGGCTCTTAATTTATGAATATCTTCGGTTTTTATTTTAAACACAGTATAACCTGAAGCCATTCCTGCTTCGTACTCCACATCACCAATTAATTCATCATCGGCAAATAATTTAATATAATCAATCCAGTGAGCTTTAGTGGAAGGATGAATTATACCTGTACCTATGGTAATCTTAATTTCTGTATAATCCAAATCATCCTTATCACCTATTTTAATTTCCGGTGTATGTTTTAACTCTAGTTTTGTAGGATTCTCAGGATCTTTTATTTCCATTTGGCTGCGATTAATAATCTTTTTCTCGCGTTCAGAAATAGGTTTATTTTTGGTCTTTTTCAAACTATCCTTTAATTTTTTTAGCTCTTTTTTAGCTTCAATATCCTCATTTTTACAAGCATTTATTAATCCGGTTGAAAACACAGCCGCAGATATTCCTAAGGTTTTTAAAACTTTTCTTCTTTCCATTATTCTTGTTTTTTTAAATTTACTCTAAATATACAAAAAAATTAATGAACTAATGTATTAATGAGTTTAGTATAAAAAGGTGAATTTGCATCGAAATCGGTCGGACGATTTCATTAATCAATTGTAAGTAAGCTGTATATTTTTACTTTTTTAATAAATCTATCTGTCCGACCGGTTTTTAGACCGAACTCATTATTCCAATTGGATTGCTTCACTTTTATAAAAATAGAGTTAGATTATAAGTTGAATTGAATAGGAAAATTAACAAATAAGATAGAATAGCCAGCAGGTAGCGCAGTATATAAATCATTGTGCAATAGTAATTAAATCGAAAAGAAGTGCTTTCAAAATGTTCACTATTCTTATACTCACTGTTTCTGCCCTAAAAATTAATTAACTGCAAACTGAAAGTGAATGTGCTGCCCTTAGCTAATTCACTCTCCACGCTAATATGTTCGTGATGTGCTTCTATAATGTGCTTAACGATAGCCAAGCCCAGTCCGGAGCCTCCACGCTCGCGCGACCTGCTTTTGTCTACCCTGTAAAAACGCTCAAAAATTCGGGGTAAATGTTCTTGCGCAATACCTATTCCACTGTCTTGAATTTTGACAAAAATTTTATGGAGACGTTGTTCAATCCTTATTTCTGTTCTCCCGCCTGCTTTTCCATATTTTAAAGAATTAGAAATCAGATTATTAATCACTTCCGAAATTTTTCCACGGTCGGCAACGACCATTATATCATCATATTCTACACTATCAAAGTCAATTGTAATATTATATTTTTCTGATTTTATCTCCTGAAGTTCGATATCTTCGAGAATTAAATCAACGAGATTAAATTCTGTATAATTCAGATGAATGATGCCACTTTCCAGTCTTGCAATTGTATCTACGTCTTGAATAATAGTAACCATTCGTTTTACATTTTTGGCACAACGTTTTAAATATTTTTGGGTAAGTTGTTCATCTTCCATGGCACCGTCTAAAAGAGTGAGTATATAACCCTGAATATTAAATACGGGAGTTTTAAGCTCATGTGCAATATTGCCAATGAACTCTTTACGAACTTTATCGTTATATTTGAGCTGAGCCACTTCGCGTTCTTTGAGTTTTGCCCAGGACATCACTTCCGAATTTAGTTCTTGAATAATATCTTTATCTTCTATACGCTCATATAATTCATTTTTTGGTATCTTTATAGCATTAATTGTTTTATAAATAGGTTCTATTCGTTTCAGAATAAAATGTTGAATAAAAAAAAGAACAATAATATAGCTAAAGGTGAAAATAAAAAGGAGAATAAAAATCCAAAAACTATAAAATTTAATTTGGTGATACAAATAATAGGATTGAAAAATCATTATCATTAATACCATAAGCGAGAGAATGATAGAAATCACAGAAGATAATACTTTAGCTGAATTATAAATCATTTTTTTAAAACAAAATTAGTAAAATATGTTTTAGAAATGTTTCTCCGGGAATTTTCTTAATGTTAATTTAACATGAACTAATTATTTATATTCCATTTTTGCAACCTAATTATTAATCTGATGAGTATATTTTTTGTTGTAGTATTAGTTATTCTTTTCTTATTAGCCATTTCAGACTTAATCGTGGGAGTGAGTAATGATGCCGTAAACTTTTTAGTCTCAGCAGTTGGGTCTAAAGCGGCCACTTGGGGAATGATAATGTTGGTGGCGAGTCTGGGTGTTTTGTTTGGCACTACTTTTTCTAGTGGAATGATGGAAGTTGCCCGAAAAAGTATCTTTAATCCACAGATGTTTTCGTTCACTGAGATTATGTATGTATTTCTTGCTGTGATGTTTACGGATATTATCCTGTTGGATACTTTTAATACTATTGGTATGCCTACTTCAACAACGGTTTCAATTGTCTTTGAACTATTGGGTGCGGCAGTCTCCATTGCCTTAATAAAAATCAGCCACGACACAGGTTCTTCTTACAATTTAGGTCATTATATAAATTCGGGAAAAGCTTTAGGGATTATTACCGGTATATTGGTTTCGGTAGTCATTGCATTCTCTGTGGGTCTGGTTATACAGGTAATTGCCCGAATGATTTTCAGCTTTAAATATGATAAAGTAATGAAATATTTTGGAGCAATATGGGGAGGGATTGCTTTTGCGGCGATTACTTATTTTATGATAATAAAAGGAGCGAAAGGTGCTTCGTTTATAGATGAAAGTTCCCTTGAATGGCTTCAAACAAATACTTTACTCGTTCTGGTAGTCTCTTTTATCGTATGGACGCTAATATTACAGCTATTATACAGCCTATTTAAAATTAATATTCTGAAAATAATCGTATTACTGGGCACATTTGCCTTAGCCATGGCTTTTGCCGGAAACGATTTAGTAAATTTTATCGGAGTACCTCTCGCTGGTTTGGAATCGTTTAAATTATACCATGCTGCGGGTGGAGATGCCAATATACTCATGAATGCCTTAAACGGAGTAGTTAAAACGCCTACTTTATATCTTTTAATTGCTGGTTTAATTATGATACTCACGCTCTGGTTGTCCCGAAAAGCAAAAACGGTGATAAAGACTTCTGTAAATTTGAGTCGTCAGGATAAAGGATACGAACGTTTCGGAAGTACGGCTTTGTCGCGTGGAATTGTTCGTGTAAATGTGCAATTGGCCAATAATGTTTCCAAATTTATACCTGCCTCAGCTTTAAACTGGTTTGAGAGCCGTTTTACAGCTGTTGCCCAAGAACTTGAAGAGGATGAAAAACCGGCTTTTGATATGATTCGGGCTTCCACAAATCTTGTAGTTTCGGCCATTTTAATAGCAATAGGAACTTCCTTTAAACTTCCATTATCTACCACTTATGTAACATTTATGGTAGCCATGG
>CAYQXT010000021.1:263-17919 GCA_964421365.1 uncultured Bacteroidaceae bacterium | reverse complement strand
GATTGATAGAGTAGGAGAGGCATCCTGTTGTATTTAGAATGAGCAGGCTACTGTCAAATTGCTCATAATTAGAATGAAGTTGAATCGCAAAACCGGAATTTAAAAAATAGGGTTTTTCAATATTTACTTTAATCTTTTTCTGTACATTGGGCAAGGATTGCCAGTTTACTTGTAATCTTTCTAACTGATTAAAAGTATTAATAAGCGACAAATCAAAGTTACCCATCCATTGTGTTTTTTTATTGTCGCCTTTAAATGCCACTAAGCCGTTTATCGAAGAGTTGTTTTTTTTCTGAAGATAAAAGAACAAGTCCAGACCATTATCTGTACGTTCAAAATTAGCCGGTTTTAATACTTTAAAATAGGGACTAAGAGATAGAATTTTCTGAGCTTCTTTCCATTGGTTTAAATCAAAGGCTGTACCTGGAATTAGACTCAGATAGCGAGCCAATAAACCGGAAGAAAAATTAAGTTTTTTTATTCTTATCTGATGAATTTGGATATAGTTTAGATGGGTAAAATGTAGGCTCAGAAAAAGAGTATCAGCCTTTAATTTAGCCGATTGCTCTAAGCGTGCAAATGGAAAACCTGAGTTTTGTAATTTACTGATACATTGTGAGTTATCTGAGTTTGTTCTTTGTAGATTAATTTTATTTTTAGTAAAATAAGCAGATTTTATGATATTTAAGGAATCATAATTATTAATATTAATTTTGATAAAATATTTTTTTTGGGTCGTAAAATATACTTTTGCCCCTTTTTTATAATAAATCAGGCTGTCTAATCCGGCCTTTAAAAAATTTTGATTGTAGAGTTCTGCTAATTGCTTATTTATTAAATGTTTTATGACACTTGTGTCAAATATAATTCTTTGTTTTTTATTGATTTTTTTATTTACATAAACTTCAAAATGGACTTTTTGCGAAAAGCCAAATTCTATGTGAATTAAGCAGATAAGGGAAATTAATAAGAGTATATAAATATATTTTTGTTTCAATTACTTAGTTTTTTCAAATACCGATTTTATTCCTCTTCAACGTATTTTTTATTGAATATTATACGCAGATTGGTTAAAATTATTAAGATAGATAAGATTGTCAGTAAGTTATCAATAAGTCAGCGTTCTTTTCTTTCTTGTCAGCGAAAATCATAAATAATCAGCGTACTATTTTTTACTTGTAGAATGTAATTCGTCATTAGTAATTATTTCTATCTTTGCACTCGAAAAAATTGATTAAAAATGATTGAATTTAATGATAAACCACATAATGACGTTCTTTTTGGCAAAACTTTGTCGGAATTAACAAAAATTGTCCTTTCGCTTAAAATGCCCAAATTTACAGCCAAACAAATTGCCGATTGGTTATACCAAAAAGATATTACTACCATAGAAGAAATGAGCAATTTATCTAAAAAAAACAGAGAAATGCTCGCCAGAAATTATGAATTTGGATTAAAAGCCCCTATCAATGCACAGGAATCTGTAGATGGAACAAAAAAATACCTTTACGCTACCAATCACGGTAAATTTATAGAAACAGCCTACATCCCGGAAGACGACAGAGCTACACTGTGTGTTTCATCGCAAGTGGGTTGCAAAATGGGCTGTATTTTCTGTATGACTGGTCGCCAAGGATTTAACGGAAACCTGACAGCCGGAGAAATTATTAATCAGTTCAAAAGTCTTCCTGAAGCCGATAAAATCACCAACATAGTTTATATGGGTATGGGAGAGCCTTTAGACAATACCGATGCTATGCTTAAAAGTCTCGAAATTCTGACCGCCGAATGGGGTTTTGCCATGAGTCCACGCCGATTTACGGTTTCTACAATTGGAATTATCCCGGATATGCTGCGTTTTTTGGAAAATAGTGAAGCCCATCTTGCGGTAAGTTTGCACTCACCTTTTAATGAGGAGCGGCAAGCTCTGATGCCTATAGAGCGGAAATATCCTTTAGACAAAGTGATTACAGAAATACGTAAATGGGATTTTGGTCGTCAGCGCCGTATTTCTTTTGAATATATTGTTTTCAGTGGGCTGAATGATACGCCCAAACACGTTAAAGAATTGGCTAAATTGCTCAATGGGTTACGCTGTCGTATCAATCTGATTCGGTTTCACGAGATTCCGGGTGCACAACTTAAAGGCACTGACGAAACGCGTCTTCTTGAATTTCAGGCTGAGCTGAAAGACAAGGGCATTTTTACTACGGTACGTGCCTCTCGCGGGCAAGATATTTATGCGGCCTGCGGTTTGCTCTCAACCATGAAATTCAAGGAAGAGTGAAAGTTAAGAGTTAAAAGTGAAGAATTCGTAATTTTGGCTTAAAAATATAAGAATAAAAATCAGAAATAAAAAAATAATGGAAATAAAAGTAAATGCTAAAGGATTTTGGTATTATTCATATTCAAGAGTTTTCTGCAAAAACAAGTAGAACTCTTTGAGTTACAATTATTTGCTAAAAGAATAACCTTGCATTTGTAGGCGGCAATTGATGTGAACTGGCACGAAAAGATAGAGAAAGAAAGACAGGCTGTATGGGATGAATATAGAGATAGTTTTTTCAAAACAGCAAGAGATGAATAGCATTTAGTATTGGTGAGAAAACAATTATCATGCAGTATGCAAGGATGTTATGTGATAATATTTTTTTAAATAAACACCAAAAATATATAATTATTTTTGGTAATTTTCGGTCAAGTTGTTATTTTTTGAAAAGTTTAAGAAATATGAAGACGAGTAAGAAAAAAGGTTTAAAAAATATCGTAACAAGCATAGTGTCATTGAGTCTAGCATAAATGAGTCAGGATATAGATTCGGTATTAGTCATTTGTAATGGAATACACCGGCAGTCGTTTGTAGCTTTTTTCGGTATATTCTGAGTGATTATAGATGTATTGCAATTGTTTGTAGTGGTTCTTTTGCAATACGGTATCCTGCGCCACGGCTTCGTGAAATTGCGTGGCAAGTTTTGGATGATTTTTGAGATATTTCAGGGCATTTGCCTCAAAACCAATGGACGAAAAATACTCCCGCCGCTCTAAAAATTCATCAAAGAAATTCCATTTGAAAAAAGAGTCCATTCCCTGTGGCTCTAACATTTCTACAATATATCTATTCGTGGGCTGATTTACGGGAATAATGTAATCGCCGGCATAACATTGTATTTTCTGCTTTTCGCGGTGAATTTGTACATTTCCGTGTACATAATGCGCATTATAAGCACGTTTAGAAGTCTGATAATTATTGATAAATATTACTTGTAAATTCATCAGGCTATCTTTTTTTAATTGCTTCATTTTTACGCCATTGGCTTTCATTTTTTGGATAATTTCGGGATAAGCCTGCGGAATAATATAGGCTTTGGGTGCTTGTATAAATTTGGTAGCTACATAATTATTATAGACCGGAATTTTGTGTGTATAGGGCTTGTTGTGGCTGTATTCTAATCGGGGTAAACCTGTGAGCGGGCTTTTCTTTATCTCCGCCTTGTAGCCCCGAAAGTTGAAAGTATCCACATTTAGCGTATCTAACTGATACTGTAAGGCAAATTTCTTTTGCTGAGCAACATAAGCATTTGCTTTTTGTTGATTTTCGATTAATTCTTTGCTGTTATTATTGGCAAAATTAATCAGTGCTTGTTCAAAAAGTATGACTGATTTTACACGGTCTTTAAACTCCTTAAAGATATGATTTTCGGTGATAAAGCCTAAGGTGTTGAACAAGGCCGCATAACCAGTAGAAAACATGGGGGTATCAGGAAAAGCTTTAATGCCAAATTCAGGATTTTCGTTTTTTACAGGATAAACGTAAGGTGTCATCGGATAGGCTGTATTATCCATATAATGGAATAAATAGGGTACTAATTTTTTGTTGAGATAGCTACCCAGAAAATAGGGTAACATATTGTGCTGGGTGGCAATTAGTGTCATCACATACTGGTGGTCGCTACCATCGGTTGTGTGGGTATCCAAAAACAGTTGCGGTTTCCATTCTTGAAAAATTTGCACAAAACTACGAGAATTTTGTGTGGCATTTTTCACAAAATCGCGGTTTAGGTCTAAATGGCGGGCATTGCCTCTGAAACCATGCGGATTAGGTGTTTGCTGGTTGGCTCTGTTGTAGGCACTTCGCGTTAAAGCTCCTCCAATATTGTAAACAGGAATGATACAAAGTACCACATTTTTTAGCTTTTTCTTCAGTTCTTTTGGATTTTTTAGCAATTGCGCCGAAAGATGTAAGGAAGCGTCTATTCCTTCCGGTTCGCCTGGATGAATGCCGTTGTTGACCAGAATTATAGCTTTCCCTTTTAGATGGATTTCTGCGGGATTAAAAATTTTATCGGGCGAAATGACAAACAAATCTAGCGGTTTGCCCACATCTGTTTTGCCATATTCTATGAGTTTGGCCTGCGGGTATTTGTCGGCAAGTTGCTGGTAATATTTAATTACTTCGGAGTAGGACAGGCTTTTGTTGTTCAGATAGGTTTCGGGTATTTGAGAAAAAACACTTAAAGTCGAAAACACAAAAAAGATACTAAAAATTGCCTGTTTCATTGCTTAAAATTTTGTTTGTTTGACAAATAAACCTTCCATCGTCTTTCAGACATGGAAGCGTTTAACCAGATACAAAAATAATAGAATTATGCAGAAAAAACAGCTATTTTAATTGACTAAATAAAAACATTTTCTATTTTTATCCATTATTTAGATTATTATGAGTAAAAAGCAACAAAAAAGACCGGTTCAGAAGAAAAGAGTAAAAGCAGTAAAAAAAGGAACAAGGAAATCTATCGAAAAATTATCTATTCTGGATAAATTAGATAATTTTTCCGGTAAATACGAAAACTATATCCTCTATATTGGGCTAGGGCTATCGGCGTTGCTCATGTTATTTTTATTTGATATAAAAGTAAGCCGAGGAGGAGATGATGCTGTATATATTATTCGGGCACTTGATTTTGTCAAAGATTTCAGATATCCGAGCTTTCAGGGGCCACTTTATCCGTTGATTTTAAGTCCTTTTCTGGCTCTTTTTGGATTAAAGCTTTTTATTTTGAAATTTGTTTCTTTTATTTTTCTTTTGCTGAGTTTTTATTTTTTCTTTCAGGTCTTTAAAAATCAGACCCCAAAATCATTATTGGCTTTCAGTTTCCTGATTTTTAGTTTGGATGCGTATTTGCTATATTATGGTTATCAGACTTATAGTGAGGCTTTTTTTATGTTTCTTCAAGCTATGCTTTTTTACGTACTTATACGAAAGTATATCGAAAGTCAGTCAGAAAAAATAAGTATAAAAAGCCATATTCTGTTGGGCTTTGTTCTTTTTTTAATTGCCATTACTAAAAATATCGGAATGTTGGTATTTCTTGCGGTGATTATTTATTTTATCAGCCAAAAGCAATGGAAAAATACGGTGCTGCCAACCGGCTTTTTTATTAGTTTTGAATTTTTGTGGCAGTTAATTAAACGAATGGTGTGGTCGGCTAAGGAATTACAGCTTAGCTCACAGGCAAGCACTCTGTTTCTTAAGCATCCTTACGACCCAACCAAAGGGAAAGAAGACTTTGTCGGATTTATTATGCGTTTTTTGAATAATTCCAATCTCTATCTTTCCAAGCATCTTTTTACGCACTTGGGATTTCGTCCTGAAATAACCACTACTTCCACTATTCTAACTCTTTTGATATATACCTTGTTTTTTATAGCCCTATATTTTGCTTTTCGTAAGAATAAAGCCCTCCTTTTTACCGGAATTTATCTGTCTGTTATTCTTGGTGCAAGCTTTTTTGCTCTCCAAACTATTTGGGATAGCCGACGACTGATGACTCCCTATTATCCATTGATGCTCATATTTTTACTCTCTGCTTTTTATTATCCATTCAAGGAGCGAAAATTGAAGAAATGGGCTTTCATATACCCACTGATTGTTTTTATAATTGGTTTTGCTACTATACGAAAAACGTTAATTCAAGTGGCAGCTAATGCCCCCAATCTTCGTCATAGTTTGAAAGGCGATATGCTTTATGGTTTAACGCCCGACTGGAAAAATTTTATTAGAATGAGCAAATGGGCAGCCGAAAATACACCGAAAAATGAAATGATAGCATCTCGTAAGCCTTCCATATCTTATGTATATACCGGCAGACGATTTTCCGGCATCTATAAAGTGCCGGTATTACCTTTGGATAGCATGGAAGATAAGTGTAAGCAACTGAAATATCCTTTCCTTATCATGGATACCGAGCAATGGCAAAAACATTCCGAATTGCAAAATTATTATATGCAGATTCAAGCCTTTAATATTGGGTATATTACTGAGTTCTGGACACCTAAAGGGGAAAGTATGGCCAGAGAATCGCAAATTTTTGAAGTATATGAAATGCCGGATAGCGCAAAAGCATATTTTAATTTTATTCAGCCTAATAAGGTTCATTTTTATACTAATTTTACTGATTTTGAAGCTGAAAGAAAACTGGCAGCCGATAAAATGCCCGATTGGAAAGTCCATTACATCGTAACCGATCCCGATATGCTTTTTCAGGATTTAGTTAAAAAGAATATTCATTATGTGATAATGGCCAGCTTACGGAAATTTGAGCAACGGAAATCAAAATATACTATTAATACCATCCGGCGATATTTATTCTATATCCAACGGCGATACCCGGGAAGATTAGAACAAGTTAAGAAAATCGGAAATGACGAAGTAGCCTATTTGTTTAAAATAAGATATTAAAAGTTAATGGTTAATGGTGAATTATTAATGGTGAATTATTAATTATTAATTGTGAATGCTGTTTGTCTATAGAAAATAGTTAGTTAGAAAAATGAGTTCAGTCTAAAAACCGGTTGGACGGATAGAATTATTAAAACTATAAAAATAAACGGCTCACTTATAATTGATTAATGAAGCCGTCCGACCGATTTCGATGCAAATTCACCTTTTTATATTGGACTCAAAAATATAATATACAAATAAATATGTCTTGGTGCTTATAAAGGTATTAGTTATTTGTAATTAACCCAAGTAGAGAACACCTGAAAAAGTGTTCATAATAACTGTTATAAATAATTAGTAATTAGAGAAGAATATGACAGACTTAAAAACAAAAGTAAATCATGAAATAGAACACGGCAAGAAAATAAGTAAAAATGCCGAAGATATTTGGGGTTGGGCTAGTCCGGCCGGACAAGTTCGTGCCCGGCGTCGTGCCGATTATTTCATCCGGCTGGCAAAATTGAATAAACAGTCGAAAGTACTTGAAATTGGCTGTGGAACCGGTCTTTTTACGCAAAAAGTGTATGAAGCCACGCAGGCGCAAATTACGGCCATTGACATTTCTGAGGATTTGCTGCAACAGGCGCGGGCTAAAATGCCAGATGTAGAATTTAAAATAGATAATGCCATGGCACTCAGTTTTACCGATAATTCTTTTGATGCTGTTTTTGGAAGTTCCATTTTGCACCATCTGAATTTTGATAAATCGCTATCTGAAATTCTTCGCGTTCTAAAATCTTCGGGAATAATGGTTTTTGCCGAGCCCAATATGATAAATCCGCAGATTATGATTCAGAAGAATATTCCCTTCGTTAAACGTTGGATGGGCGATTCTCCTGATGAAACAGCCATTATCCGTTGGTCTTTCAAGAAGAAAATGCAGAGTATTGGATTTAAAAATGTAGCTATTTTTCCTTATGATTTTCTGCATCCGGCAGTACCGAAAAAAATGATAAATTTTGTACGCAAAACTGGCGAAATAATCGAGAAAATTCCGCTTCTGAAAGAAGTTGCAGGCTCGGTAATTATTTGCGGCGAGAAATAGTGGTTCATTGCAATATGTCACGGCAATAGCGTAGTTTGTTGGCTCAATGCAGAAGCCATACCCTTACTTTTAGCTTGCAGATTTATACCGTGCCGGTATCTCATTTTGTACGCTTGCTTTTGTTCATTTCAGAATATCAGGAAGTTATCAAGAAGTATTTACAAATTTCAGAAGTGGCTTAGTATAACCTAAATTTGCGAATTTTTTATTATATTTGTTTGCTTGTCTATTTGATAGATTGCTCAAACTTTTGGTTAGAAATTTAGTGCGAAATAAGGTAAAAGGGCATTAAATTTACTATTAACCAAATGTTTAATATTTTACAGACATCAGGAAAAATATGAAAGAATTAAATATTAGTCTTAGCCCTCGGGAGGCAGCAGACGAAAAATTATTGAAATTGGCGGTAGCTAAGCAGTTAAAACTAAAAGTTTCGGGCATAAAGGCAGTTGAAATTTTACGCCGCTCGATAGATGCTCGTCAACGAAATGTTAAAATACAATTACGGCTGCGTGTTTTTATCAAGGGGCAGAAGAAGGTTGATGTTAAATTTCGTTTAGATTTAAAAAATGTGGAAAAAGCAGTGCCTATTTTGATTGTTGGTAGTGGTCCTGCAGGACTTTTTGCTGCATTACGATTAATAGAACGCGGCCTAAAACCTATTATTTTTGAGCGTGGTGCTGAGGTTCATCAACGCAAACGAGATATAGCTCAAATTAACCGCACAAAAGCTATAAATTCAGAATCGAATTACAGTTTTGGCGAGGGTGGCGCTGGCACTTTCTCTGACGGAAAGCTCTACACACGTTCCAATAAAAGGGGGTCGGTTGAGCGTATTTTGCAAATTTTACACACGCATGGTGCTCCTAAAGATATTTTGATTGATGCTCATGCTCATATTGGTACTGATAAATTGCCCGCAATTATCAAAAATATACGCGAAACGATTATTCAGGCCGGTGGCGAATTTTATTTTAATACTAAAATTACTGATTTTATCATCGAAAAGGATAGAATTAAGGGTTTGATTTCTGAAAATGGCGACAAATTTCAGGGTAAAGCGGTTATTTTGGCCACAGGGCATTCGGCACGCGATATTTATGAACTTTTGCATGCTAAAGGGCTAAAATTAGTGGGAAAAGGTTTTGCCATGGGCTTACGGGTTGAACATCCGCAGGGGTTAATTGACTCCATACAATATCACTGTGAGGTGCGCAGTAAGCACTTACCGGCAGCGACTTACAATCTGGTAAAACAGGTAAATGGTCGTGGTGTTTACTCTTTCTGTATGTGTCCGGGTGGTTTTATTGTTCCGGCAGCAACGGCAGTAAACGAAACAGTGGTGAACGGCATGTCGCCCTCGCACCGGAATTCTCCTTTTGCGAATTCGGGCATGGTTGTAGAGCTACATCCCGAGGATTTTAAAGATTTTAGCGAATTTGGTGAATTAGCTGGACTGAAATTTCAGCAGCATGTTGAGCAATTAGCTTTTCAGAATGGTGGCCAAGGGCAGATTGCTCCGGCACAAGGTTTAATAGACTTTGTAAATGGTAGAATTTCTCAATCTTTACTGCCAACTTCCTATATTCCGGGTGTAATCAGCTCGCCTATACATTTTTGGCTTCCAGAAATTATCAGCAGCCGTTTGCGTGAGGGTTTTAAACTTTTTGGTCGTCAATTGCGGGGTTATCTCAGTTCTGAAGCGATTGTTCTCGGCGTGGAATCGCGCACTTCGAGTCCTGTACAAATTCCTCGTGATGCGGAAACTTTCCAACATTCACAGTTAAAGGGATTGTTTCCTTGTGGTGAGGGTTCGGGTTATGCTGGCGGTATTGTTTCTTCGGCTATGGACGGTGAAAAATGTGCGGACAGGGTTTAAAGATAATGGTGAATTGTTAATAGTGATTCGAATTGTTGAACTGAATTCACCATTAACAATTCATCATTAACAATTCACCATTATTCTTACACTTCTTTTATGCGTATTTTAATATCTTCCCATGTTTCTTCGCCCATTTTTGGCCCCATAATTTCAATTACTTTTCCGCCCAAAACAGCCCCAATTTTTAGTGCCTTATTGATACCCAAATCCTTAGATAGGGCATATAAAAAACCGGAAGCAAATAAATCACCGGCTCCTGTTGTGTCCAATGATGTAACTCTAATGGCTTTTGCATTATATTTTTTGCCTTGATATTTTGCCATTGCACCTTTACTTCCTACTTTTACTACAGCGAGCTCTACCATATCTGCAATGACCTCTAATGCTTCTTCGGGTTCTTTTCCGGTAAAGGATTTAGCCTCTTCTTCGTTGGCAAATAAAATATCGGTATATTCAAGGGTCAATTTTTTCAGAAAGTCTAAATTAGTTTCTACTACATTGAAACTGGCCAAATCGAGCGAAACTTTTAAGCCGGATTCTTTGGCTAATTTTACCGCCTTTTCTATCAATTCATAATTTTGAACTAAATAGCCTTCTATGTGCAAAATATCATAGCCTTTGAAATAGTTGGCATTGATGTCATCTGCAGATAATTCAACGGCTGCTCCAAGATAAGTACCAAATGTACGCTCTCCGTCTTTGGAAATAAAAGCATTGGCAATTCCGGTAGCCGTTTTCGATTTGCTCAAAAAGGGTTTTATGCCCACTTTTTCCATATCTTTGGTATAAAAGCGGCCAAATTCATCATCGCCCACACGTCCGATAAAAGCGGTTTCGATACCGAGTTTAGCCAATCCGTGGATGGTATTGGCTGCCGAACCACCCGAAGCCAAAGATTTAGGAATTTTGGCTGTTAATTCTGCAATTTCACTATTTTTGGCAGCATCTACCAAAACCATACTTCCTCTTTCAAAACCTAAATTTTGAATAATTGTTTCATCGTCTATTGACACTAAGGCATCTACTAAAGCATTTCCTATTCCTATTATTTTCATATTTTTATATTATAATTGTTTCTATTTTGTCATTTTACATTCTCTTCTTTTTTGCTTTGTCTAACACTTCCTTCTTCTGCATTGGCATCAACAGAAGTAACATTTTGCAGAATTTGCTTCGATAAAACAAACTCTTTGTCATGTAGATATTTATATAATTTCACTATCCGCAAAACAAACATATAAGTTTTCTCCAGAATCACATTATTCTTCATTTTTGATTAATTCTTCTTTATTTTAATTTCTTTAATTATATTTTCTGCCCCAAAATATTTGTCGATTAGAAATAAGGCGTAACGAATGTCTAAAGTGATGTTTCGGCACTGTATAGGGTCGAACATGATGTCGCTCATGGTGCTTTCCCACGAACGGTCGAAATTAACACCGATTAAATTTCCGTAGGCATCCAAAACCGGACTACCGGAATTTCCGCCCGTAGTGTGGTTGGTAGCCAAGAAGCAAACTGGCATCTTTCCGTTTTCGCCCCAGCGACCGAAATCTTTCTTTTCGTATAACTCTTTTAGTTTTGCCGGCACACGGTAATCGTAAATATCTGGATTATCTTTTTCTATTACGCCGGATAAATAGGTTTGCGGGACATATTTAATGCCATCGCGCGGATAGGAACCTTCTATTTTTCCATAGCTTACGCGCAAAGTGAAATTAGCATCTGCATAAAAATGCTTTTGAGGTTCAAATTCCATCAGTGCCCGTATCCATATACGATCCAGACTATCTATTTTTGCCGATTCTTGACTAAAAGGCTTATCTATTTTCTGTTCATAAACGTCTAATACAGAAGAGAATATGTGGTAAACGGGATCGGATTGTAATTTTTTTGCTTTTTTATTGGTATAAGTATCCAAAAAAGCTAATAATTTATCTTTGTGCGTAAATAATGATTTTTTATATACATCGTCAGCCCATTTTTGATAATTCCCTTTGTGTTTTTTTTGAGCATCAATAAATACTTGCGGCAGATATTCTTTCGGCATATTTTGAGCATATTGTTGCATCACTGCCACAAAAATTTCCTTATCAATTGGTTCATAATAATTTTTGAAAAAATGAATCGTTGCCTTTTTAAGTCTCTTTTTTATAGGTGCTAAATGGTTTTGATATTTAAGGTCGAACAAATTACCAAAGTCACGTGCAAAACGAATAATTTCTATAGATAGAGCTCCTTCCATATCATAAGTTAAGCTTAGATTCATAGGCATTAGCTTTTTATACACTTTTTTATAATCGGGCAATAATTTTGCATATTCGGGATGTTGGGTGTTTTTCTCTGCCCAAGCTTGAAATTCTTTTTCTATGGCTTCCTTTTTCGCTATGGCATTTAGGTGTTTCAATCCACGATTTTCGCCTATCCATTTTTTCCAATAGTTGCTCACTCTTGCATATTTGGCCGAATATTGAATACGCACTAATTTAGACTGATTCATGTATCTCGACATGATGTCAATACGTTTCTGCCGCAAACTGATTTGTGCCGGATTAACCACCTGAGTAATCCCTTTTACGGCATAAGAAGTTATATATTCCTGCGTTCTGCCCGGATAGCCAAAAACCATTGTAAAATCGCCTGCTTTAAAGCCTTTTGGATTTATGGTCAATGCTTTTAAAGGTTTGTAGGGTATGTTTTGGTCAGAATAATCGGCTGGTTCATTATTTTTGTCGGCATAAATTCGAAATATAGAGAAATCGCCGGTATGGCGAGGCCACATCCAGTTATCGGTATCGCCGCCAAATTTACCTATGGCTGAGGGCGGAGCCAATACCAATCGTACATCGCGATAAACCTTTTGCACGAACATAAAATACTGATTTCCGGCAAAAAAAGGTATTACGGTAACTTTGTATTTTCCGTTTTCAGAATTTTGTTTAATTAATGTGTTACTAACATCATTTATAATAGCTTGGCGGTCTTTTTCGCTCATATTGTTGTTCACGTTTTTCAGCACTTGGGCGCTAACGTCTTCCATACGCGACAGAAAAGTAACTGTCAGGTTTGGATTACTGAGTTCATCTTTGTGCGAATAGGCGGCAAAACCATTGGTTAGATAGTCGTGTTCGAGCGAGCTATGCTGCTGAATGGAGCTGTATCCACAGTGATAATTGGTGATTAGCAATCCGTTGTCGGAAATAAGCTCGGCAGTACAACCGCCACCAAAAATCATTACAGCATCTTTTAAGCTGGCATGGTTGATACTATACAAATCTTCGGCAGTGAGCTTAAAGCCCTTTTTCTGCATGTCTTCTATGGTGTATTTGTTGAGCAACAAAGGTATCCACAACCCTTCGTCTGCACGGGCAAAACCAATGAACAGGAAATTAATAATCAGTAGGAAAGAAGTAAACTTTGTTCTCATAATTTTCAAATTTGTCCACAATTTAACACGAATTTTCACTAATTTTATTTATATTTCTAATGGCTATTTTATTCTGATAAATCTTATTAAATTCAGCTTAGGGCGCTGTGTTTCTCAATTTATAAATTCTATCAGATTTCTGTATAATTCGTGCACAGGTAAGCCCATGACGTTAAAATACGAACCTTCAATTTTTTCAACGGCAATATAACCAATCCATTCCTGAATACCATAAGCACCGGCTTTATCCACTGGTTTGTAAGTATCTATATAATAGTTTATCTCCTCATCGGTAAGTTTTTTGAAATATACATCTGTGGGCACCGAAAAAAGTTTTTGCTTATATTTATCGCGCAATGATACACCAGTAACAACGGTATGCTTTTTCCCACTTAGGCGTCTGAGCATTTCTTTGGCTTCGGCAATAGATTTTGGCTTTCCGATGATTTTTTCCTCTAAAATGACCACTGTATCGGCTGTAATAAGTATTTTATTGCTACCTAATTCGCTTTCGTAGGCTTTAGATTTTAGGTCGGCAAGATGCCGAGGAACTTCTTTCAGCGGCATATCTTCCGGAAAATTCTCAATAATATTTTTTTTTGTAAAAATGGTAAATTTAATACCCAAACCCTGCAACAATTTTTGTCGACGGGTAGATTGCGAAGCCAGAATTATGCGATATTTTTTTAGTTGTTCAAGTCCTTTATTCATTGTATTATAATTTGAAAATTTAAAAATGAATAGGCGAGTGTAAAGCTATATAAAATCCCTGTAATCATCAATATTTTTAGCCAATTTCCTGCAATGTGATAGTCTTTTGCAGTGTTTGCCTTTGAAAGCTGAAAGATAACAATTATAGCCGGGAAAATCAGCATGATTAACATATACCATGTGGAAAGTTGATCTGGACGGATTTTTTGCCACCATTGATCTTCGGGCGAAAAGATATATTTAAGTTCTAAATGATTGGATAAATAATAAAAGTTTATCCAAAATAATGCGGCAATTAAAATAAATAATAAACTGATAGATAATATTTTAGTCCACATATCACCGATAATTACCGGCAAGGTATTATATCCGAGTATTTTGTCGCCTTCGTAATCTTCTGCATCTTTCACTATTTCGCGAATAAGTGTGGCCAGAAAGGCAAAAAAGGCAAATCCGCCCACCCAAGTAAACAAAAAATTGAAATTAAAATGATAATTAAGCAAGGTTGGGCGGTAAACTTTATTCAGTGCCAGAATATCGTAAATGGGCACTAAAAGCGGAACAATAAGAATTAGAAAGGCAACGCTTAGATTACCCACGAGCGGGATTTTTTGGTAGCTCGATGAATAAAAATAGAGCAAGCCTATGGCTAGGATGAAAATAAAACTCAATTGCCATAAATGGATTCTGTAGGATACATAAAGTGACAATAAAAAGCCAATAATATTAAAGGCATAATAATAGATTGTAGCCGTTTTTTCACTAATTTTTTTGCCAATAGTCACTTTTTCGGGGCGATTTATTTTATCTAAGCTTTTATCAAGAATATCATTAATAATATAACCTCCGGCAGCGATAAAAAGAACAGACAATACCAAAATCAAAAACAAAAAATGAGATAGCTGAAGGCTAAAATCAAAACTCAAAACCTGACTTTTGTGATAGATAGTGTTGTAATTTAAAATAGTATGATGTTTTATCATGCCATAAATCAGCACATAGTGCATAACAAACATGCTTAGGGCAATGATTAATAAATTTTTCCAACGAATTAGTTTCAACATAATTTTAAAAATTAATAAGATAAAAAAGCTCGAACTGTGATAATAATCTCTCCTTTATGGTCTTTTTTTACTTTTTTCTTTTCATTTCCGGCCAGTCGCCGCGTACTCTGAGCACTTGTTCAATCACATCGCGCACACAACCTTCACCGCCTTTTTTATCGGAAATATAATAGGCAATTCCTTGAATTTCTTCCACCGCATCGGCAGGACAAGTAGCCACGCCGGCTTTTGTCATGGCTTCATAGTCGGGCAAATCATCGCCCATATAAAGTATCTCTTCAGGTTTTAAATCATATTTATACTTAAAATCATCTAAATCATCGGCTTTATCCATGCTATTCAGGTAAATATCTGTAAGTCCTAGGTTTTTAAAGCGTTTGGCAATAGACTCTTCTTTACCACCGGTAATAATGCCAATTTTATAGCCTTTTTCAAAAGCATATTTAACAGAAAATCCGTCTTTTACATTCATTGTGCGTATAAAATTGCCGTCCTGCGTAAGGTATAATTGAACGGAAAAAACACCGTCCACATCAAAAAGAAAGGCTTTAACATTTTTAAGGGCTTCTTTAAAATTACTCATCTAAATTTTTTTTTGTTTTATAAATGCTTTCGCTCACAAAACTATATATTTTTTTCCAAAGTGGATGATTTTTGAGCATAGATAAGTGCTTTTCTATTATTTTTCGGTCGTTTCGGAGGGCAGGCCCTGTCTGTGCCATTTCGGGAAATAAATCGATTGCTTTTTCAACAGTTTCTTGCATTAGCGGATGAAAAACAGCAAAGTCTAAATTTTGCTCCTCGCTGAGTTTTTGGGCTATTGTCCATAAATGATTGCTAAAATTGCAGATAAAGATGGCCGAAAGGTGCAATTGTCTTCTTTGCTCAGAATTTATAAAGCGAACACTAGGACTAATTTTAGAAGCGAGTTCAGTGATTATTTTCAGGTTTTCTGATGTGTTTGCTTCGAGTAAGAAGGGAATTTGCGAGTAGTCCGGTTTTCGGCTTTTAGATAAAGTTTGCAAAGGGTAGAAAACGCCGTAGTTTTGTGCTTTGCCTTCAAAAATTCTCATATCAATACTTCCTGCCGTATGCAAAAGAAGTTGATTTTGCCACTTCATACTACCTATTAATTGGCTAAGCGCATCATCGGATACCGAAAAAATGATAATATCAGTTTTTGCTATTTCTGCCAATTCATTCGTTGCCTTAGCAGAAATAAGCGAAGCTAATTTTTGGGCGTTTTCTACTTTTCTCGAATAGATATATTCAATTTCAATTTTATTAATATACAGGGCTTGTGCCAGATGCCAAGCCACATTCCCTGAACCGGCAATACTTATTCTCATTTTGCGTCTATTTATCACCATTAATGCACGAATGATATTGATTTAAATTGCAGTTTTTGTTACTTGTTCAAAAGTCCTTCTAATCAGTTGAAGTGTTTACTGCTTTTAATTTTTACCATATTCTTTTATTTCTTTTAAAATACAAATCGTAAAATGGAATTAGTCATTATCATTAGTAATTATTTCCCATAAACTTTTGCAAACTTGGAAATAAAAGTTATCAAATCTTCTTTTCGAGCCAAAACGTTTATCCACGATTCCGGAATTTGTTTTTTACCATAAAAAACACCTGCAATTCCCCCCAATACAGCGCCTGTTGTATCTGTGTCATTGCCAAGATTTACGGCTTTTAGGCTTGCTTCGGCAAAGGTATTTGTGTTCAGAAAAGCCCATAAAGCTGCCTCGAGTGTGTAAACAACATAACCTGCCGATTCAATTTGATATTCTTGATAGTTAAAAATATCGTGCTTTAAAATTCGGTAATATTGCTTAATTTCATTTTTTTCGATATTTTCTTCTCTCAAAAAGGCATTCACCTCTTTTTGCATCACATCATAAGCTTCGTAAGGTTTGTTAAATTCTACCAACTTCTCGATATATTTAATATAAATATAGCAGCCTATGGCCGAACGGATATGGCGATGTGTTATTCCCGATGCCAAGTGAATACGTTTAAATTTCTCCTTTTCGCTCAGTCCGTCTAAGGTGAAACTAAGAGGCAAAATACGCATTAAACTACCGTTTCCATTTCCTGTTGCACTATCCACACCCGATATGTCAGGCGCTACACCCTTTGTAAGGTTTGTAAGTCCTTTTACGGTTGTTGTACCAATGTCAAAAACTTCATTATAAGGTGTCCAATAAGCATTTTGATACCATTTAAGGAAAAGTTTAGCCATTAATTTTAAATCAAAACCATTCTGTATGCTTTCGGCCGTACAGAGCATAAGGGAGCTATCGTCCGACCATGTTCCGGCTGGCTGCTTATAAGTTCCATCGCCTATCATACTTGTAACCGGTTTTATTTTTAGTTCGGCACGAGATGAAAATTCAACCGGAACCCCTAAAGCATCCCCTACTATCAGTCCGAGTAATCCACTTCTGATTTCTTCTTTTGTTGCTTTCATCTTTTTTTTATGCAAGATACAAAAAAAGTAAAGGACTGCTTGCTTAAAAAAAAAGAATACTTCAAAATACTTTAAAATACAATTAAACAGTATATTTGAATATATAGCTCTTTTTCTATGCCTAAAAAATAATAGATACACACATATAAAGATATAAATATAAGCATATCCAAAAATATGCTATTGAATATATTTTGCTTTTTAGATTATTTCTAAATAAGGCATAAATATCTAATTTACAATGATTTTAATTTTTATTAAGAATATTTA
>CAYQXT010000021.1:0-253 GCA_964421365.1 uncultured Bacteroidaceae bacterium | reverse complement strand
CCGCATATTAATATCTGCCAAATTATTCCACGGTTGATTAAGAATATTTAAAAATAAGAAGATTAAATATATGTTTTACACAACGTCTAATGTTTGGGTTCATGCTTATATTTGTTAGAGTTAAAAAAGAAATAAACTAAAGATGAAAACAACCAGGCGAGATTTTATTAAAATTTCATCTTTAGGGGCAGGCGGTCTTGCAATAGCACCAAGTTTAACGTGGCTAAGCGAGAAAGAGTTCCCTACTGATGAT
>CAYQXT010000020.1:0-18042 GCA_964421365.1 uncultured Bacteroidaceae bacterium | reverse complement strand
TATCGCTAAAAAATAATCTTTGCCAAAATTATATACAAAAAAATCTATGTCTTCTAATGTGTTTTTCTTAAAAAAATTAAAATAAAAACAAATGAAGCAATTTTTATCTTTTTTAAGCGTTATTTTATTGACTTTAAATGCTTTATCATGCCAGAAGGTAGATATTAATAATTCCACCGTAAAGGCAGATAAAATTTTGGCCGATTTGGCCAAAGGCAAAGCTATTGCTTATTCAAATGTTAGTATTACTGGGACATTAGACTTCACCAAATTAGAAAAGTATTTCTTATCGCAATCTACAGAAATTGTATATTGCCAATCACCAGTGAGTTTTGTAAATTGCACTTTTAAAAATGCACTTTTGGGACAATCTAAAACTAATAAGATTAATGTTATTTGCGATTTTTCCAAAAATATGAGTTTTATCAACTGTACCTTTAAAGCTGAAGTTAATTTTGACCAATGCGTATTTCACAGTTCAGTAAATTTTAATCAATCTAATTTTGCCAAAGCCGCTTTATTTAGAGCAGTAGAATTCCGGTCCTCAAAAAACTTTTTTATGGAAACAAGTTTCGAGGACAATCTTATATTCACAAGCTCATGGATTTACGGAAATATTAATTTTATGAAATCAGTTTTTAACAAACAATTTTCTCTTCAAAAAGTGCATATTATTGGCAAAACTTTTCTTGGGGCATGCAAATTTCTTTCATACACAGATTTAGGTTCGGCAACTTTTTCTGATAATATAGATTTTAAGTATACCGATTTTACGAATCAATTAATATTATCGAATGCAAAATTTAAAGGAAATGTAAATTTTGCCGATGCAGTCTTTTCCGAAAAAATAGAAGCTCAAAATATTAATTTTTACCAAAAAATTATATTTAGTAAAAATACCTCTATCCCTGAAAAAAATATTTTTACAAATTGTCATTTTTGGACAATGAATAAAACGGCAATTCAGGATAAAATTAAACTCAAAAATTGTTCTTTTAATAGTAACTAAATAAATACCTTATGAAGAAATTTACTAAAGTAATAAGTACATTAATAGTAATCGCTTTTCTTGGCATTATTATGCTCAGTACACCTTCGTGCGACTGGCTCAAAGACACTTTAAACGACAGCACCTTAGTAGATAATGCTGATAGTTTGGCATATGCTTTGGGGTGGATAGGTACAGATGAAAATCTGGATGAGATTGAAGACGATGTGAACTTTGGTATTTCCAATTCCGGCTCTTTACCTGCTTCCATAGATTTGTCACAAAATTTCCCTCCTATTGGAAATCAGGGACAATATGGAACCTGTGTAGCATGGGCAGTGGCATACAACCACATGTCGTATATGGAAGCCAAAGAATTAGGATACACACAATCGCAGATGGCCAACGACAAATCCAAAATATTTAGCCCCAAAGATTTATTCTGGGCTATCGACAATGACAAAAAAGGGGATGATTGTAACGGAACCGGATTTGAGGCCGCTTATGATGTTTTACTCTCACGCGGAGTAGCAAGTATGAATACTGTTCCCTATTCTTCTTTGGGTGGATGTTCTCATGCAAGTACAGGAGGCGAAAGTGAAGCCCAAAATCATGTAATCTCTAATTATCGCGAAATAAAATATGATAAAGCTACCGTAAAAGGCTATCTTGCCGATAGTCGTGCCGTTGTTTTTGGCGCAAAATTAGGCGATGAATTCATGTCGGCAAACGATGCCTCTGTACTTAATTATCAATCATTTGGATATACAGGTCAGCACGCATACCATGCAATGATTTTATGCGGCTATGATGATAATAAAGGAGCTAACGGTGCCTTTAGAATTGTAAATTCATGGGGAACAGATTGGGGAGACAAAGGTTATCTATGGATTGATCAGAACTATTTCTCTAGTGGAGATTTTGCTTTCTGCGCATTTGTTGCTCAGCCACCAACACTTAATCCCGACACCAATGGCGACAATCAGGCAGATAATGTAAGCTCAGGCTATGACGTAGTTGCCTGGAATCTGGTGGATGAAGACTACAATGATCCTGATGATGCCTCAAATACACGCGACCGATTTATTACCTATAATGTATTTAATGCCGGCGAAACCACATTAAAAGCTTCCGATGATTGGTCTATTTTTTATGGCCTTTCTAACGCCTACGATGCCGAAGATAATAACATTCTAATTTATGACTATTATTCAGACGATTATGGAAAATACGGTGAATACGGATGGATAGAACCAGGAACAGATAACAAAATGTATGGAACAACCGATAACTGGTGGAACTATATTGATGTTCCTTCCGGGAAAAGTGTAGCGAGTGAACTTACCGGTACCGAAAACTTCACTTTTAACTACACATTACCTTCCAATATTACAGGTTACTATTATTTCATTCTCTGGGCAGATGGAACTAAAAAATTCTCTGAGTCTAACGAAGACAACAACTTTCTGATTTTTGCTCAAAGTAATGGAGACCCCATATACATTCAGAATGGTGTAATTGCTTCTTCTAATGTATTCACAAAATCAATGCAGCTGCGCAAAGGTATTCCGGTTAAAAATCAGGCTACATCAAACTATCCGCTTATACATAAAGCCAATCCAAATACATATACGCCTAAAGAAATGGCTCTGAAATTTAGACATGGTATAAATACCGGTAGTTTTGTAAAAAAAGCCAGAGAATATGCCTCAAAACTAAAATTCTCGGGCAGGAAACATATTAAAAATAAAGCAAAATGAGAAAATTAAAAGATAGAATTCGTTTATTTATAAGTATTCTGGCAATTAGTTTGTGGCTTGGAGCCAGTTCGTGCGATATTTTAATGACTATATTAGACGAAGCCGCCCAAACAGAACAAAATGATAACACAAAAAAAGATACTAAGTCAAAAACAAAAACGAAGACTCAAACAAAGACTAAGGACACAAGCAAATCAAAAACGACCATGAAGAAGAAGTAATAATTGGGATTCGAGTATTGTAGAACAAAATTCGTAATTAATAATTATTTAGGGGGCGCACGAGCGAGCTTTCCGCTTTACTCCCCCTTGCCTCAGCCCGCAAAACATCGATAAAAAAGGAGCTTCCTACCGGTCGCTCTTTTTTGCCGTGTTTTGCTGGGCTTCGGACTACGATGGGGTATCGCTACAATCCCTTGCGCAACCACACTATTAGCAAATATTTCACTTTTTTCTTCTAAACTCAAATAAAATTTAATATCTTTGTTAAACCAAATGCATAAATTATATATTTCATTATATACAAATTATTCATTTTCAAACCATCAGCTTAAACCTTATTCTTCTAAAATGAAAAAAACATACACATTGGGAGTACTGATTGTTTTATGGAGTACTATTTACGCTCAAAATTCAGAAATAAAGTCCTACCCAATGGTTGGTTATTCAACAAGCAAAGAAGTGGCCTTATGGGTGCAGACTACTCAAAAAGCCGAAGTTAGTATTCAATATTTTCAGACTTTAAAGCCTCAAAAAAAATGGCACACAGCATCAAAAGCCAGCCTTCCAAAAAATTTTTTAGTTACAAAATTTATTGCCGATTCAGTAATGCCCGGAAAGAAATACAGCTACGAAGTATGGATAAATAAGGTGAAACAAAATTTTAATTATCCGCTTAAATTTTCGACCCCTGCAATATGGAAATATCAGACAGATGCACCCGATTTTAGCGTAGCTTGTGGTAGTGGCACTTATATAAACGACAGTCTTTACGACCGTGAAGGAAAACCCTATGGCGGTGCTTATGAAATATTTGCACAAATTGCTAATCAAAAGCCAGATATAATGCTTTGGCTTGGCGACAATATTTATTTAAGAGCCGATGAATGGAATTCACGCACCGGAATAGCTTACCGTTATACAAATACCCGAGCAAACGAGGGCATCAGAACTATTTTTGCATCCTGTCCCAATTACGCCATCTGGGACGACCATGATGCCGGTCCCAACGATTGTGATGCTAGCTTCTGGAACATAAATCAGACCCTTGATATTTTTAAACTTTTTTGGGCAAACCCCTCCTATGGAATAAAAAATATAAAAGGTGCCATAAGTTTCTTTAACTGGAGTGATGTCGATTTTTTTCTTATAGATAATAGGTATTATCGCGATCCTAATAATCTGGAAAACCAAAATAAAACAATGCTGGGAAAAGCACAAAAAGAATGGTTAAAAAAAGCGCTGGTTTATAGCCATGCGTCTTTTAAAATAATAATAATAGGAGGCCAATTTTTAAATACAGCTAAAAATTTTGAAACGTACTCAAATCACGGTTTTAAGAAAGAAAGAAACGAAATAATCAATTTCATAGACAAACAAAAAATTAAAAATATTATTTTTCTTACCGGCGACCGGCATTTTACAGAGCTAAGCCATTTTCTGACTCAGAAAAATAAAATTGACATTTATGATTTTACTGTTTCCCCTTTATCTTCAAGTCCTTCGACAAGTGCAGTGAGAGAAACAAATAAAAATAAAGAACAAGGTTCCCTACAAATACAACGAAATTTTGGTATTTTAAGTTTTAATGGCAAAAAAAAGGATAGAAATATAATATTAAAAAGTTTTGATAAAACCGGCAACCTTATTTGGGAAAAAAGCATCTTAAAAAAGTAAAATAAAAACCTTCTTTTTCTATATTATACGTATATTTACAAAACATTTTCACAAATGAATTTAAAAAATACAGCAATGAGAACATTTTGGAGACATTTTTTTATGTTATTAACCGTTTTTGCTCCTCTTATTTCTTTGGCACAAGAACAAAATGATTCGGTACAAACAGTTATTGTAGCAGAAAATCAAGAGGCACAGTTGGCTTACAACAAAGGCATTACTAATTTCAACAGCAAACGATATGAGGCAGCTATCGCTTCTTTCGACAAAGCCATTACCGTAAACCCTAGTTTTGCCAAAGCTTATTTTAATCGTGCAAGTGCCAAAGTAGCAATAAAAGATCTTTCAGGTGCTATTTCCGATTTCAATAAGTGTATAGAAATAAAATCTTCATTTGCAAAAGCCTATTTTGGGCTTGCTTTTGTGTATTTTAATCAAAATCAATTTCCGAATGCAATAGAAAATTTTGATAAAGCAATTTTAAATGGCTTTACAGAAGCAAAAGTTTTTTATTACTCAGGTGTTTGTGATTTCCAGTTAGGAAAATTTCAGGCAGCCGTTGAACAATATAATAAAGCCATCGAAAAAAATCCAAGATACACCTATGCCTACAATGACAGAGCAAGCTGCAAAAGGAAAATGGAAGATTTTGCTGGCGCAATCGAGGATTATGGCAAAGCCATTGAATTAGAACCAGATATGGCTATATTCTTTAATAACCGCGGTTCGGCTTATCGTAAAAAAGGAGAATTTCAGAATGCCATAAAAGACTATAATAAAGCCATTGAACTAAAACCCGATTATTATACAGCACTAAACAATAGAGGTTCAGCTTATTATGAATTCAAAAAATATAAACAGGCTATCAATGATTTCCAACAAGCAATTAATATAAAAGGCGATTATGCTTTTGCCTATAATAATATAGGTACTGCTAAAATGAAACTTAAAGATTACAAAGGTGCCATAGAGGCTTTTTCTAAAGCCATAAAAATAAATCCAAATTACAACTACGCCTTCTTTAATCGGGGGAGCGCTAAAGAAATGACCCGCGATTTTGACGGAGCCTGTGCCGATTGGAATAGAGCATTTAAAAAAGGATATCAAGGAGCAAAATCCTTAGTAGAACAGTGTAAATAATTCTTTTAGCAACACAAACTTATTTATTGGTACATGAAAACTAAATCTTTCATTATTATTCTTTTTATTATCTATAACGCCTACTCTAGCTCTGCTCAGGAATTTCTATTAATCACAAAAACAGAGTTTAAAAGAGAAAAAGAAGGTTTTAAACAAGCATGGAAAGAATTAGAAACAGCAAACAATGATTTCACACAAGACACCAAAGGAACCTACAAAACAGCTCTTGACCATTATTTATTGGCGGCAGACTACAATCCGAATAACGCAAAATTAAATTACTTAATCGGTATTTCTTACCTAAATACAATCAATAAGAACAATGCTTTCACCTATTTGAATAGAGCCTACAAAATTAATAAATTTGTTTCCTCCGATATTCTCTACTGGCTGGGAGCTGCCAACCAAATAAATTACAACTTTAAAAAAGCTATATTCAATTATAATACCTATAAAGAAAAATTGGCACCAGCAGAACTCCATAAACAAAAATCAACCATTCTTAAAAGAATTACCGAATGTAAAAATGGAATAAAATTGGTCAATAATCCGGTACGCGTATTTATTGATAATCTCGGAAGCACTATTAACTCTGAATATCCCGAATATAGCCCGGTTATTTCTGCAGATGAAGATGTTTTATATTTTACTTCGCGAAGGCCAAATACCCTTGGAGGAAAAAAAGACCCCATGGATTTGGAATACTACGAAGATATATACGTGGCTTTTAAAGCTCAAGGAAAATGGTTAAATGCCTACCCCCTATCAAAGCCTATAAATACTAAATCGCACGATGCCACCGTTAGTCTGGCACCCAATGGACAAAGTCTTTTTATTTTCAGAGCCGGTAGAGGAAGTGGAATCTACGAAAGCGTCTTAGAGGGCGATGATTGGACAAACCCAGCTCCCTTGCCAAAAACCATAAATGGCCAAGGATTTGTTAGTTCTGCCTGTCTCGCCCCCGATGGGAAAACCGTTTATTTTGTCCGTTCGGAAGAAGACCCTAAAACAGGAAATTATGTTAATAAAGACATTTACCTTAGCACCCGAAACCCGGTAACACGAATTTGGAGTAAAGGACAAAAGCTACCCAACAGCATTAATACTCCCTACGATGAGGATGGTGTATTTATTCATCCCGATGGACGAACCCTATTCTTTAGTTCAAAAGGACATAATACAATGGGCGGATACGATATTTTCAAATCCTATAAAGAGGATAACGGGAAATGGTCGAAAGCAGAAAATCTGGGATACCCTATTAATACACCCGATGATGATATATTTTTCGTACTATCAGCCAACGGACGACACGGTTATTTTGCCTCGCTAAGACCCTCAGGAAAAGGAGATTTAGATATCTATATGATAACATTTCTATCTCCCGAACATATTATTGTGAATACAGAAGACAACCTAATCGCTTCTATCGCTAAGCCTGTTTCTGCCATTAGTATGGAAAAAACAGCTAAAATAAAAACTATCCGCCTAACCATAGTAAAAGGGCTTATTTCAGAAGCTTTGACAGATGACCCAATCAGTGCCCAGATAGAAATCATTGATAATGAAAAAAACGAAGTAATAAAAACCTCCCAATCGAATAGCTCAACGGGGAAATATCTCGTAGCTCTACCTTCCGGAAAAAATTACGGATTAGTTGTCAAAGCGGATGGCTACCTATTCCATTCCGAAAATTTCGATATTCCGAAAACAACGAGTTATCAAGTTGTCGAAAAAAATATTGACCTTCTGAGTATGTCGATTGGATCGAAGGTAGTACTTAAAAATATCTTTTTCCAAACAGGAAGTGCGACTTTAAAACCAGAATCAGCCTCCGAATTAGAACGGGTAATTAAATTAATGCAAGTTTACCCCAATCTTCATATCGAGATATCCGGTCATACCGATAATATAGGCTCAAATGCTGTAAATATAAGACTCTCTACAGCCCGAGCAAAATCAGTGGTCGATTATCTCGAACAAAATGGGGTAGATAGCTCACGGCTCAGCTACAAAGGCTATGCTTCGAGCCAGCCAATAGCAAGCAATGCAACAAAAGAAGGTAGGCAGCAAAACAGAAGAGTAGAATTTAAAATAATCCAAAATTAACAAATAAAATAAAGTGCTATGCAACAGATAATAAAACGTGTTTCGCTCTTTTTAATTATCCTTTTAAGCGTAAATTACAGCTTTGGACAAAAAAATCCACGAATTAAAAAAAAAGATATCAAATTAGTAGTCGCCAAAGAAGATCTCAAATCAGTGATGAAAAATATTCACAAAGGAAATTCATTCTTCCGGCAGCTTAAAGCAGGAACATTTAAAAATGCAATCCCTTTTTACGAAGCTGCCTATAAAGAAGTTCAAGATAATCCGGCATTGAATTACAAATTAGGAATATCACTTCTTTATACCAGCCCAAAAAAAGAAGCACTCTCCTATTTAGAAAATGCTTACGAATTCGATCCAAATCTAACTCCCGATTTGGAATATTATCTTGGTAGAGCATATCACTTCAACTGGCAATTTGATTCGGCTAATTATCATTACGATAATTATTTCTCCGCTTTGAAAAAATACCAACAAAAAAAACAGCGGACAAAAATAGAACATCTAAAAATGCAATGTGCCAGCGGAAAAGAATTATTAAAAAAAGACACAAATGTGATTATCACTAATTTAGGACAAAAAATAAACTCTCCTTATGATGATTACGACCCCATTTTCTCGGCAGATGAAAGTGAAATGTATCTCACCTCCCGACGCCCCTTTGAAGATAAAAACCCAAGAAATCCTATCGATGGACGATTCTTTGAAGACATTTATGTAGCCTTTACAGATACCGCGGGGAACTATTCGGAAGCCTTTAGAGTTGATAAACCACTGAATACACAATATGATGATGCAGCTATTGCCCTTTCTTTAGACGGACAAGAAATCTATCTATACCGAGGGAACAAAGATTTTGGAGCACTCTATAAAAGTAAACTAAAAGGAGACCACTGGAAATCACCCTCTCTACTCTCCTCTCGTTTCAATTCAGACTATCACGAAACCTCTCTGAGTTTCTCTTTTGATGGCAAAAAAATGTTTTTCGTCTCAGATGATCCCAATTACTCTATTGGAGGGAAAGACATCTACACCAGCACTTTTAATGGCAAAAAATGGTCTAAACCAAAAAATCTCGGTCCAGTTATTAATACTCCTTATGACGAAGAAGGCGTTTACCTCGCTCCAGACAACCGTAGTTTATATTTTAGTTCCAAAGGGCACAATTCCATTGGTGGATATGATGTTTTTAAATCCGTATTACAGGCAGATGGAAACTGGAGCACCCCCAAAAATCTCGGAATTCCCGTTAATACTCCCTATGATGATCTATTTTTCAAACCTTCGCTCAATGGAAAATTCGCCTATTATAGTAGTATCAACGACTCAGTGAATTATGGAGGCTTAGACCTATACCAAATTTTCTTTTTCATACCTAAACCTCTAATACAAAGCAATGAAGATAATCTAATTGCCTCACAAGCGAATCCTGTACAAGAAGCAATGATTGAGAAAACCGTTGAAATAAAAACGATCCGCCTAACCATTGTCGAAGGAACAGTTACCTCCTCCACCGGAGAAAATGTAGAGGCCCAGATTAGTATAACTAACCTAAATACAAATACTTCTGTTTCCGAAACACAGTCTAACTCCAGCACAGGAAAATATATTGTAACTCTTCTGCCAGGGCACAATTATAGTATGAACGTCAAAGCAACAGGCTACCTATTTTACAGTGAGAACTTTAATATTCCAGACACAGCAAAATACCAAAGGGTGAGAAAAAATATTATCCTACAAAAAGTAGCTATTGGTGCAAAAGTAGTACTAAAAAATGTATTTTTCGATACCGGAAAATCAACACTTAATCCCGAATCTTACGATGAATTAGAAAAATTAATCAATTTCATGAATGAAAATCCAACCGTAAAAATCGAAATTGGAGGTCATACGGATAATGTTGGTTCATACAACTCTAATCTTAAATTATCCAAAGACAGAGCACAAGCTGTAGTCGATTATTTATTGTTAAAAGCAGTTAATCCCGACAGAGTAGAAGCAAAAGGGTATTCTTCCTCTAAACCTATTGCTGGAAATAAAACAAAAGAAGGCCGGCAAAAAAACCGCAGGGTAGAAGCAAGAATTATAGGATACTAAAATTAATGATGAATTGTAAATAGTGAATGCTCAATTATAAATTTATCTACTACAATGTTTAGTAAAGTATTAAACAAACTGACTTATTTACTTGTACAATATTTAGAACTCAAACTATTCTCTATCGACTAACAGAATTCACCATTGCTTAAAAAAAAACCTTCAACTTAAAAATTGAAGGTTTTTTGCTATTCATGCTTTTAAATAGTACACAAAAAGAATAATCCACTTTAAATTTTCATACATTTGCCACAAATTAAGCAAATAATTAAAATTCATAAATAATGAAAACAACTGCATTTACAAAAATCCATGAAAGTCTCGGAGCCAAAATGGTTCCTTTTGCAGGTTTTAACATGCCAGTAGAATACCCTACCGGAATAAGAAAAGAGCACAACATCGTTAGAAATGGTATTGGTGTCTTTGATGTTTCACACATGGGTGAATTCTGGATTAAAGGACCAAAAGCCTTTGATCTTGTACAGAAAATAACAACAAACGATGTAGCCAAATTAAGCCCTGGGAAAATCCAATATTCTTGCTTTCCTAATGGTAAAGGCGGCATTGTAGATGATTTACTGGTTTATCATTACGAGGCAGAAAAGTATCTACTCGTTGTAAATGCCTCAAATATCGAAAAAGACTGGAATTGGGTAAACGAAAACAATACCGAAGGCGTAGAATTAGAAAATGCCTCAGACAATATTTCACAACTAGCCGTACAAGGCCCCAAAGCCATTGAGGCACTACAGTCTTTAACAGATATAGATTTAAAAGCCCTCAAATATTATACCTTTACCGTAGGTAAATTTGCCGGAATAGAAAATGTAATCATTTCTGCCACAGGATATACCGGTTCAGGAGGATTTGAGTTATATATGTACAACCAAGATGCCGTAAAAATTTGGAATGCCATTTTCGAAGCAGGTAAAGAATTTGATATTCAGCCTATTGGACTTGGTGCTCGCGACACTCTACGTCTCGAAGCCGGTTTCTGTCTATATGGAAACGACATTGATAACACTACTTCACCCATAGAAGCTGGTTTAGGCTGGATAACCAAATTTGTTGACGGCAATAATTTCACAGACAGAGAACTTTTTGAAAAGCAAAAAGCTAATAAACCCAGTAAACGTTTACGTGGTTTTGTTCTCAAAGAGCGAGGTATAGCTCGTCATGACTACGATATAGTAAATAAAGAAGGCGAAAAAATTGGCCACGTAACCTCCGGCACCATGTCGCCATTAACCAATAAATCCATAGGAATGGGTTATATAGCAAGCGAATATGCAGCTTTTGGAAACGAAATTTATATTCAAATCCGAAAAAAACAAATTCCGGCAGAAATAGTAAAACCACCTTTTTTTAAACAATAATACTATTTTTAGGGCGCACGAGCGGGCTTTCCGCTTGTAGGCATCTCAGCAAAGAGCACAAAAACAAGCAAAAAAAGAAGTTTCGTTCCTACACTTTTTTTTGACCTGTTTTGTAGCCCTTTGTTTTTGCCGGCTACCACGTCAATCCCTTGCGCACCAAACTAAGTAAAAATCAACAGCTTTCAACTTAATCAAAAGCCCTTAAATAAAAAACTCTTACAACTTTGCCAAAATTATTATCAAACAGATACACACTAAGTTATCAGGTCATTATTTATTTACAAATTCAAACTTTGGCAAAGTTTAATAAAATATTAACATGATTACTTACTAACAAAATATTCTATGCAAAATATCAAAATAATACGCACCGATACAGGCGATTTTACCCTTTATCACCCTGATATAGACGAGCATTACCACTCCACAAAAGGCGCAATAGCCGAATCCCAGCATGTTTATATAGAAAATGGCTTAAAAAAAATCAGTAAATCATCCATTTCCATTCTCGAAATAGGATTTGGTACCGGTCTGAATGCTTTTTTATCAGCTATTTATGCCACAGAAAACAACATTAAGCTAAATTATCTTGGATTAGAAAAATTCCCTGTGAACGAAGAATTTACACAACAGCTCAATTATGCCAGAAATTTAAAGCAATACGACCATTTATGGCAAAAAATAGTTAAAAACCAATGGAATAAACCCGAAAAGATTAACGACAATTTTATATTATACAAATTAGAAACAGACCTGCTATCCTTTGAAACTCCGCAGAAATTCAATTTAATCTATTACGATGCTTTTGCCCCCGACAAGCAACCGGAAATGTGGACAGAAAAAATAATTCAAAAAATAGCCACTTTTCTCTCAAAAGGTGGTCTTATTACGACCTACACAGCCAAAGGAACTGTAAAACAGGCATTCCGAAACCAAGGCCTAGAAGTAAAAAGAGTAAAAGGAGCTTTGGGAAAGCATCACATGCTTAATATATGGAAAAATAGAGAATAAACTAAAGCCCAAAAGTATCTCAAAAAAATTGGAATAAGTACAAAAAGCAGCCCCTGAAAACACTATAAAGAAAACATTATAAAACATTTAATAAAAAAACACAAGCAGACATAAAATAAAATCCCCTTATTTAAACTCATACTAAATACAAAATAAACGAATAAAACATGTTTTTCACCATTCTCAAAAATTAATATAATTACTAAATTTGTTGTCGAGAATAATAAATAATGGACAAAAGAATAGAACACAACGGAATTATAAAAAACATCAAAGGCAAATATCTGATTGTAAGCATACTCAGTAAGGCATCCTGCCTCTCCTGCCAATTAAAAGGAGTTTGTTCCACTTCAGAAGTAGAAGAGAAAGAAATTGAAGTGCTCAATCCTCAAGATACCCAATATAACAAAAACGACAAAGTAAAAGTTTACTACCAACAAGAATTGGGATTCTTTGCCCTCTTCCTTGGCTACATTTTCCCTTTTTTGCTAATGATAATCACTCTTTTTGTTGGGAAAACCCTTGGATATAGAGAAACAATATATGGATTAGCCTCAATAATAATCCTTCTCCCCTATTATCTAATACTATATCTTCTTAGAGAAAAAATAAAAAACAAATTTCGCTTTTCCATTGAGAAAAGAGATACATTAAAAAAATTTAAAATTATTAATGACTAAATTATGAGCAACATTGTAATTTACACGATTATTACCCTTAGCCTCATTGGTGTTAGCTCTGCAATGATATTATACTTTGCAGCTCAGAAATTCAAGGTGTACGAAGACCCACGAATTGACGACATTGAAAAAAGCCTACCCAGTGCCAACTGCGGAGGTTGTGGCTATGCCGGATGCAGAAATTTTGCCGATGAATGTGTTAAAGCCGAAAATTTAGACGAGCTATATTGTCCGGTTGGGGGAAACGAAGTAATGCTTAGAGTAGCCACTATACTGGGGAAAGAGATACAAGAGCAAGCCCCCAAAGTAGCTGTGATTCGCTGCAATGGTGCACCCGAATTTCGTATGCGTATCATAAATTATGATGGCCCTAAAGATTGTGCTATCGAAGATCTGATTGGAGCCGGCGATACAGCCTGTCAATACGGCTGCCTCGGCGGTGGAGATTGCGTAGCTGCCTGTAATTTCGATGCTATCTTTATGAACGAAAAAACCATGCTTCCTTATGTTGTTGATGAACAATGTACTGCCTGTGGAGCCTGTGTAGAAGCCTGTCCACGCGATATTATTGAGTTACGCACAAAGCAGAAAAAAGACCGCAAAATATTTGTATCCTGTGTAAGTCAAGAAAAAGCAGCTACTACGGCCAAAGCCTGCGAAGTGGGCTGCATAAATTGTAATGCCTGTTTTAAAGTATGCGAGTATGACGCAATTACCATGGGGAATAATCTGGCATTCATCAATTCGGATATGTGTAAACTATGCCGTAAATGCATAGCTGTTTGTCCTACTGGCTCAATTTTAGAAATCGGATTTCCACCGCGCAAAACCCCTACCGAAGCGGAAAGAAGAAGAGCAAAAAGGGCAGAAAAAAAAGCACTCAAGGCAGCTACAAACAATCAGAATAATGCTTAATAGATAAAATCAATCACATTATGCTAAAAACATTTCCAAAAGGAGGCATTCATCCTCCTCAAAATAAAATAGCTGCCGATAAGGCTATCGAAACACTACCCATTCCTAAGCAAGTGATGATACCCGTATCTCAGCACCTCGGAAAACCGTCTAAAATAGTTGTAAAAAGGAAAGACAAAGTAAAAGTAGGCCAGCTTATTGCAGAATCTACGCACTTTGTTTCAGCCAATATACATTCCTCGGTTTCCGGTACTGTACTCAAAATAGATAAGATTTTTGATACTTCGGGCTATCGAAAAGAAGTAATAATCATTAATGTAGAAGGCGATGAATGGGAAGAAGCCATAGACAGAAATCCTACATTAGTCAAAGAGATTACACTACCAAGGGATAAAATTATAAAAAAAATTAATGAAGCAGGCATTGTGGGATTAGGTGGAGCCACCTTTCCTACCCACGTGAAACTCAGTATTCCACATGGAAAAACAGCCGAAGTTCTTATTATTAATGGGGTAGAATGCGAGCCATATCTCACTTCAGACCACCGTCTTATGCTCGAAAAAACAGAAGAACTCCTGGTAGGAACACAAATTTTAATGAAAGCCTTAGAAGTCTCGAAAGCTTATATCGGAATAGAAAATAATAAACCCGATGCGATTGAAAAATTAACAACATTAGCTGTTCAATATCAAGGAATAGAAGTAGTTCCTTTAAAAGTAAAATACCCACAAGGTGGTGAAAAACAACTGATTAAATCAATAATCAATCGAGAAGTCCCTTCGGGAAAACTCCCTATCGAAGTAGGTGCCGTAGTACACAATATAGGAACAACTTTTGCCGTTTACGAAGCCGTACAGAAAAACAAACCCCTGTTTGAACGAGTAGTAACGCTAACCGGCAAATCAGTAAAAAATCCTAAAAATTTACAAGTTAGGATAGGTACACCTGCAAGTAAGTTAATTGAAGCGGTGGGAGGATTACCTGCTGATACCGGCAAAGTTATCAGTGGCGGCCCTATGATGGGAAAAGCCCTGAATAATTTAAATGCCCCCATAACAAAAGGTACTTCAGGAATTTTAATCATGTCTGATGCCGAAGCCCAAAGAGCAACAATATATCCATGTATTCGCTGTGGCAAATGTGTGAGTGTCTGTCCTATGGGCTTAGAACCCTTTTTGCTAATGACTCTCAGTGAGTATAAAATATGGGACAAAGAGGAAAAAGAGCGAGTTATGGACTGTATAGAATGTGGTTCATGCAGCTACACCTGTCCTTCTAATAGGCCATTATTAGATTATATCCGTTTTGGGAAAAATACTGTAGGACAAATCATCCGTCAAAGAAAATAAAAATAATTAAACAAATAGAGATACTAAAATGAGTAAACTATTAAGAGTAGCCCTTTCGCCACACGAAAAGAGCCCTGTATCAACCAACAGGCTAATGTACGATGTACTGATAGCATTAAGTCCTGCTCTGCTGATTGCCCTCTATTTTTATGGATTAGGCGCATTAATAATAACCTTAACTTCGATTATTTCGGCTGTAATTTTCGAATATGTAATTACTAAATTTATATTAAAACGTAACTCCACAATTTTAGACGGCTCAGCAGCACTAACAGGCTTATTGTTAGCCTTTAATTTACCGTCAAATCTAACCCCATGGTTAGTGGTCTTAGGTGCTTTTGTGGCCATAGCCATTGCTAAAATGTCTTTTGGAGGCCTGGGAAATAATGTTTTTAATCCGGCACTTGTAGGACGTGTGTTTCTAATGGTTTCCTTTCCAGTACAAATGACTTCATGGCCTAAGCCTATTATTAACAGAATGAATTATTTAGATGCACTCACAGGGGCAACACCTCTGACACAGCTAAAAGAAGGCCTAAAGGGGGGTGAAACTGTTTCACATATCATGGATAAATTACCCTCACATATAGACATCCTCATGGGGCAAACCGGTGGTTCATTAGGCGAGGTAAGTGCATTAGCACTTTTACTTGGCTTAGTCTATTTATTAATACGTAAAGTTATCAGTTGGCATATTCCAATAATAATCCTATCCACAGTATTTACCTTTGAAGGTATTTTGTGGCTTGCCAATCCAAAAGTCTTTGCAGACCCTGTTTTTCACTTACTTACAGGTGGAATTATGTTGGGGGCAATATTCATGGCTACCGATTATGCAACATCACCTATGAATACGCGCGGAATGATTATTTATGCAGTAGGAATAGGACTTTTAACTATAATTATCAGAAATTGGGGGGTTTATCCCGAAGGTATTTCTTTTGCCATTCTGATAATGAATGCCTTTGTTCCGCTAATTAATCAATATGTAAAACCTAAACGATTTGGAGAAAGGATTAAAAATGGGAAATAAAACAAAATCTTCGTTTTTAAACATGGTGCTGACCCTGTTTATTGTAACATTAGTGTCCTCGGCCATTCTTGGCTATGTGTATGAAATAACAAAAAAGCCAATTGCCGAAGCACAACGCAAAAAAACACTCCGAGCAATTGCTGCCGTTAGCCCTAAATTTACCAATAATCCTTCTAAAGAAATGTACAAACTAGCCATTCCTAAAGATGATTCCTTAATTTGCTATCCAGCCAGAGACTCATTAGGAAAACTCGTAGGAACAGCCATAAAAACATACAGCGATAAAGGTTTTAATACGCGGATATGGATTATGGTTGGTTTTTCGCCCAATGGAACAATTATAAATACGGCCGTTTTGGCCCATCAAGAAACCCCCGGGCTGGGAACCAAAATGGAAAAGAAAAATTCTAACTGGAGCAATCAGTTTAACGGTAAAAACCCAAAAACATTTAAATTAAAAGTAAGCAAAGATGGCGGAGATGTGCAGGCTATTACTGCTGCTACATTCTCTTCACGCGGTTTTACAGATGCCGTTGACAGAGCCTACAAAGCCTACATGAAAGGAGGGAAACATGAATAATAATCGATTACAAATTTTCACCAAAGGACTATTAAAAGAAAGCCCTACTTTTGTATTACTACTCGGAATGTGCCCAACACTTGGTGTAACCACCTCGGCCATAAATGGACTGGGAATGGGCTTAGCCACCACTTTCGTATTAGTAATGTCGAATATAGCCGTTTCGCTGGTGCGGAATGTAATCCCAGACAAAGTACATATTCCGGCTTTTGTAGTCATAATTGCCTCATTTGTAACTGTTCTGGAATTAATAATGCAAGCCTTTACTCCTTCTTTATTTGAGGCTCTCGGTATCTTTATTCCGCTAATTGTTGTAAACTGTATCATCCTTGGCCGTGCCGAAGCTTTTGCCTCTAAAAATAACGTATGGAATTCTATACTCGATGGACTCGGAATGGGATTCGGATTTAGCCTTGCTTTAACTATCTTGGGTTCTATTCGCGAAATAATCGGTTCTGGTGCCTTTTTCGGACTAAAAATCTATCCAGGTGATGGAGCTCTACTCTTTGTTCTCGCCCCTGGGGCATTTATCGTTTTAGGCTATCTTATTGCTCTGGCAAACAAAATAAATAAAAAACTTTATAACAAATAATCAATATGGAATATATTTTAATTATTATATCGGCCATTTTCGTTAATAATATTGTTCTATCTAAATTTCTTGGGGTATGCCCATTTCTCGGTGTTTCCACTAAAGTTTCTACCGCCCTAGGAATGGCAGGTGCAGTTACCTTTGTCATGGTTTTGGCTACTATTGTTACCTATTTATTGCAAAAGCTCATTTTAATTCCTCTCGGGATTACATTTTTACAAACTATTTCATTTATTCTCGTCATTGCCGCATTGGTTCAATTGGTAGAAATCATTCTAAAAAAACTCAGTCCTTCCTTATATCAAGCCCTCGGAATTTTTCTTCCTCTAATTACAACCAATTGTGCCGTACTGGGAGTCGCTATAATGGCCGTAATGAACAAAGATTTTGGACTAATAGAAAGCACTCTGTTTGCCTTTGCCAATGCTTTAGGTTTCGGACTCGCATTAATCATCTTTTCGGGCCTACGCGAACACCTCGAAATGATAGATGTTCCCGAAGGAATGAAAGGAATGCC